>JANPHP010000395.1:0-3481 GCA_031424495.1 Bacteroidota bacterium
CGGGGACTTACAATTTGAACCGTTGGAGTACCATCAATACCCTGATGGATTTTGACGACGCTTTTAATGCGCCTTGGTACAACTATGAAAATTCGGCGGCCTTTTACAAAGGCATTTCGCCCAAGCCAGTGATTCCCAATATCGTGCTGCCGACCTTGATCGTGAATGCCATGAACGATCCCTTTTTACCGCCGGCCTGCTTTCCCTTTGATGAAGCGAGAGACTCGACCAATTTGTATTTGGAGGTTCCAGAAATGGGCGGCCATGTAGGGTTCATGCAATTTAGCCGCAATGGCACCTATTGGAGTGAGGAGCGGGCTGTGGAGTTTGTAACGGGAGGTTGAAACCCTGCGCTCAAGCGCCCACAAGCATCATCAATCCTACGATGCCAGCGCCCGTGAGTGCTGCCACGATGGGCAACAAGACGAGGCTGGGCAATACTTTTTCTTCTGGGGCTTTCATCTATTCCGTAATCATGACCCTTAGATGTAATGCGCCTCAAAAAGGTTGCAGCATTTTGGAAAAAAAGATCACCGATGCTGCATTGCCCCAAAAATTGCGGCCAAGACAAACAGATTTCATCAATTGATTTCCCCAAAAATGATCATTATCTTCGCTTCATGAAGACATTGAGCGCTACCCTATTGTTTGTTGCCCTCTTGCTGACGATGGTCGGTTGTGGCAGCGTCGAAAAAATCTTGCCAAAGCAAGGTGGCAAATGGAATACGGTTTCCACAGCCTACACCCGTTTTGTAAACAATGCGGCAGACTCTTCTTGGGTAGACAGTCAGGTCCTCAGCTATGTTTTTGACAAGACAGGCTCAGCCACGCTTACCGAAAATGGCGGCACACATACCATCACTTGGTATATGAACCCCGACGGCGACCTGATGACCATCTGCGAAAACACAGTAAGCTCTCAGGTCTGCGATCAGTACTTGGTGCTAGATTCGTCCAAGGATAGCCAAAGGTGGAAACAGACCATCCTTGGCAGCGCAAATGGCAGCTATATCGAGAAGACTGTGACCTTGGCGAGGGCAAACTAGTTTCCGATCTAGCAACGATTTCTGGTCCACGGTCATGTAACGGCGCATCTTTTGGCTGGATGTAGTAGCTGCGTTTGCGAATGACAGCTAACAACGGTTGCATCTGATTATTTTATTTTCAGAATTAAAGTGCTTTCAGACAGCGCTTTATATTGCTTGTGATAGTTTTTGAAAATAGTGGTGCAACCCTGCAAGCTGAGCGTGTATCTACCCCTCAAATGACTGGAAGTTCCAGGCAAAAGAAACTCTTTAATTAAAAATCGTAATGATGAATTCTCTGAAAGCTTTCGCAATCATCGCTCTCGTAGCTATCGTCGCCGTTGGTTGTGGCAAAGTTGAAAAAATCCTTCCAAAAGGTGACGGCCTCTGGCAGATCAGCAGCTCACGTAACGTCAGCTACATCAACAATGCGCTCGTGTCCGATGAAACGGATACAGACAGCTTGGGTCAGGTCTATTTTGACAAAGAAGGTACTGGCTATTCGACTGAGTTTGGCAGCACCACCAAAAACACCTTTACTTGGTCTGTGAACAGCGACAACGACGTGCTCACCATCACGACCAACGATTCGATCCCCTACGTTTCGAACGCAGATATCTTGGAAAGCAGCTCGAAGCAAATGACGATTTTCATCAGCGAGTCTGGTGGTACCGCTCCATTTGACTTCAAGTTTGAAAGCACCCAGATCTTGGATCGCATCAAGTAATTGATCGTTCCTTGTTCTAGGCAAAGCCGGTCCCGCAAGATTTCTTGCGGAATCGGCTTTGCCATTTCTAGCTGGTCTAGGATTGGTTGCCTTGGGTGAATCCTGATCGAGGTTTTGGGGAATGTCGCGGATTTTCACAAATTGCGGTAGACAATTTGAATATGAAGGGTTTCAGGTTTTTAGCAATTCTGCTTTTGCTCTCGGTGGTCGTCGTCGCCTGCAACAAAGTGGAAAAGATTCTCCCTCGCCACGGTGGCCTGTGGCAAACCAAAAGCGCACACAACGTTTTTTACTTCAACGATGTCGTCACGCTGGATTCCGTTTTCACAGAGGGTTTAGGGCAATCCTATTTCGCGGATGACGGCACGGGATATCGATTGGATGCAGCTGGCAAGCGGTACCAAGACTATACTTGGGCCGTCAACGATGACAACACAGTCATCACGATCACCGATACCGCAGGCGTGCCCCTCGACCTCGAGATCGTCGAACGAACCAAATCCACGATGAGCTTGTTTTCCCGCGTGATCACAGGGACCGTGCCCACCGTTGCCAAGTATGAGACGAACGCCGTGATGGAGCTCGTGAAGTGATGCCATTCCAACGATCTTGGGACGTGATCATCTTGTCCAAGCTTTGAAAATACCTATGGAAACCATTACACTCGACTACAAAATCACTTTCGGTGAATACCTAGGCTTGACCTTAATGATCACTTATCGGCGTACGCTGATACTGATCATCACAGCCTTGGGTCTTTTGGTCTGTTGCATCGGCTTGGGAAAAGAGATGGGCATCTGGGATTTTCAATTGTTGTCGTCAGCGGTCGCGACATGGAGCTATGGCCTATTCATGATCCTTTTTGTGCCCTTGCTCAATTTTTGGAAGGCTAGCCGGCAATACCTTAACTTGCAGCGCTTGCACGAGCTGCGCCATCTCGAGATCACGCGTGAGACGATCAGGCTCTCAGGCGAGGCTGGCTCCACCGAATACAAATGGGCGGCCTTGAAGGGATTTCAGGAACTCGCCGCGTGGATCTTACTCTCCCCCAATAAAATGGAGCTGCTTTTCATTCCCAAGCGTGCCTTTACCCCTGCGCAATGGACGCTCCTCCAAGACATCATCAAGGCCCAGCCCAAGATCGTGGGAAAATGGCGTAAGTGAGGGGGAGTATACTGTTTAGGAAATAGCTGGATGCAATTGATTGCTGTGATGTGCGACTCCGCTGGAGTCGGATCACGGTACGTTTTGGGTTTCTATAAAGGTTTGACCCCGCTGGGGTCCTGTTTCCATTGCAATTGGGTTGTGATAGGACTCCGGAGGAGTCTCACCTTTATAGAAACAGCGCCCCCACCTAAATCCCGACTCCAGCGGAGTCGCACACAGCCACACAGGTGTCCATCTCAAAAGGCCAGTAATTTAGAAAATGATGTACTACCCCGTAATCGAACATCCATTTTGAGCTGGACAGATTGCGTGATTAGCCTTATTTTAGCTGAATGAAAAAGACAAAAACCATCTACCTGCTTGCAATCATAGCCTTCATTTGCTGTGCTTGCCAAAAAGAATCCATCGCCGATGCCAGCCTAGAAGGCAATTGGAAGCAATACATGTCTCACTCAAGGGATTATGACAATGGAGCCCTTGTTTACGACAAATTGGAGAAGGACCAAGATATCTGCTGGCGTTTTCACAAGGAGCATAAGGGCAGAATCGGCAAGGGAGAATC
>JANPHP010000396.1:0-10418 GCA_031424495.1 Bacteroidota bacterium
ATTCACCTGTATGTGGAAGCCGACAGGCAACAAGTCAAATGGATACTCCAAAACATCCAATATTATTGCACACACGAAACTCGAAACCGAAAAAGCGCTGCGGAGGAATTATATGACGCTGCTTAAGTTTACGCATATGCGATGAATCGGGATCAGCCGCCCTCACCAACTCTGGAATGAATCCCCAAACCTCGGGCAGTGTGCCTGATCGGGCTAATTCTTCGATGAGCTTCCTGCTTTTGCTGGCCTTGAGCTGTTTTTCGATTTGCACGCTCCCGATCCCCCAAAAATGTATGCACCACGCATGTACCCCCCAAAACAAAAGAGGCCATCGCTTTCGCAATGGCCTCATCTTCAGGCTCCTCTTCTTGGACTTGAACCAAGGACCTACTGATTAACAGTCAGGGGAAAATGATTAATCAGCTTTGCGAGCCAGTTTCATAAGTGGCTAAATTGATTCAATTTGGCACATTTTTAAAAATTTAGCTTATCGACTCTTGTTGTTTTTGATGCTTATTTGATACATTTGTATGTACTATGTATGTACTGAGATTCTGAAAGCAAAAGCCCCAAGATGAAGAATGCAGCAACGGTTGTGGTCCTGCTCGATACCAGAAAGCCCCTCAAGGGCGGCATCTATTCTGTGAAGCTCCGAGTAACTTGGAACCGTGACCAGCGGTACTATCCGACTGGAAAGCACCTGTTGCAAGCCGACTACGACAAGGTGATGGGCGAGCGCCCCCGCAACGAAGCCAAGGAAACCCGGATGTTCCTCGACTCGATCTACGCCAAGGCTAAGTCTGTGGCCGATAGCTTGTCAACCTTCAGCTTTGAAGCATTCGACAAGGCGATGGGCAGCAACCAAAGAGCGAAGACTTCGGTTTTTGACACCTTCGATGAATACATCGAGCGCCTCAACGGGGAAAGCAGGGTCTCGACAGCGGCCAGCTATGGAAATGCCCTGAAAGCGATTCGCGCATTTACCAAGCGAGCCACTTTGGACTTTGCTGCCATTACCCCAGAATGGCTGCAAAGGTTTGAACAATGGATCACTGAAGCAGAGGAGCGCGACAAGTCTGGCAAGGTCACCAAACGACGGGGGACATTGACCACGGCAGGCATTTATTTGCGGAGCCTGCGCACCATCTACAACCAAGCCATCGCGACCCAAGCCATTCCAGCCGAGCGTTACCCCTTTGGCCGCAACCAATATGTGATCCCCAATGGGCGCAACGTCAAGAAGGCCGTCGCCAAGACCGACATCCGCAAGCTTTTCGACTACGAATCGACCTCCGAAGCCGAAAACTACCACAAGGACTTGTGGGTCTTCAGCTACCTCTGCAATGGCGCAAACATGAAAGACATCGCCCGGCTCAAGTATGCAAATCTCGACGGCGACCGCGTGATTTTCATCCGTTCCAAGACCGCCCGATCCACCAAGCAGGATTTGAAACCCATCATCGCCTCCCTTCCACCCCATGCCAAAGCCATCATCGAGAAATGGGGCCAAAAGCCCGCGACACCTCAGGCCTACGTCTTTCCGATTTTGGAAGCGGAATGCACACCTTTAAGAGAAAGGCATTTGGTACAGGGCATCGTCAAACAGGTGAACAAGTACATTAGAAGAGTGGCACTAGCAGTCGGCATCGACCAACACCTGACCACCTACAACGCAAGGCACAGCTTCGCGACCGTCTTGAAGCTCTCCAATGCACCGATATCCTACATATCCGAAGCATTAGGCCACAAAGACCTCAAAACGACGGAAAATTATCTCAGTAGCTTTGACGACGCGACACGTGATCAGTATGCAGCAGCATTGACCGACTTTTGAATCCAACCCCATACCTTCGAAACATGGATTTTGACATCGACATCGAAAGAATCGCCGACCCCCAAAAGCGGGAACTATGCCGAGAAGCCTTCGCCCGTCTAGAAAAACACGAGACCGAGGTCATGTCCGAAGCGGACATCTACCTTTCCCAAGAGGGCAAGATCAGCTACCTGAGCAAGCTCCGAAACTCCAGGATGCAAGACCTAGCCAACATTTCCGCCCTTCATAACATTGACAGCGATTTCGGGAGTGGCTGGTTCACAGACCGCATCGGCATCCAAGCTGGAGCACCATTCACGAGGCCACTCAGCATCCTGATCTGCGAACTCACCATCGAGTGGCTTCGCAAGAAAATGGAGGAAATCAAAGACGGAGACACTCAAAAGGCCATCGCCCTCAATGGCCACAACAATTCCGAGACCGTGCTCATCTTCTACTTCGGGATGCTCGCCCTCGGATACGCCCCACGCAAAGCCGAGAGCGTCGCCAACTTCGCCCGATTCCTCCATGCACTCACGGGAAAGCCGATCAAAAGCCTGGACAACTCCGACTTTTATGATAAGATGAAGGTCGCGCCCTTGGTTACCAAAGACCCCAAGCGACTCCTGCAATACCTGCAAAAGGTGCGCTTGGTATTCGAGCAAAGCGGCTTTAAGGAACCATTGACCGCAATCGACCGCGAAATCGAACAGGCTAAGCAGGACATTGAAGAAGCCAGCACTCCCAAAAAGCGCCTGAAATAGAGCTGATTGGCAATTGGAGTAAAATTCGGGGTGCCCCCATCGCCAAAATCGAACGTAATCTTTGTGCGATTAACCGAAAACCGATCTCACAAAATGAATACAACCACTTTCACCCAGCTTTCTGAAACCGACATCCGGGCTTTACTCAGGGCCGAGCTTGAAGCCTTCTTCCGGGAACATTTTCCGACGGTGCCTGCCGCGAGCCCTCGCCCCTCCTTGGGTGGCCTAGACTTGGCAGTTGAGGTCACTGGCTTGAAGAAACCTACCCTTTACTCTCTGGTACATCGCCGCGTGATCCCCTTTTTCAAGCAAGGCAAGAAGCTATATTTCAAGCGGGAGGATTTGGAGGCTTGGATTGAGGAGGGGCGGAAAGCTACCGTTGGGGAGATTGCCAGAGAGGCGGCGGGGGTGTTGGCTGGAGGGAGGAAGCGGAAGTAAGGCAACGGGATTTGTCCTCTGTAAATTGAAACAATGAACCCTTAAAGCGACAAAAATCCTGCCCGTGGTAGGCCGATGACGGATGTAAGCGTACAATTTGGTGGTTTTGTTTCTCACGAGTCCTATTTTTCTACTCCACAAGATGTGGTGAGCAAGGAGCAGACCGTGTATTGAATTAGAATTGCACAACTGGTATCTTAGTGGAATGGCAGAGAATCAAGATGAAAAATGGCTCGACGACCTCGACGCCCAAATTGAGCATGCCAGCCCCGACTTCCTCAAGGCGGCGCTGGAGCATACGACGAAGATGCTCGATCATATTTATGCTGCGAATGATGCGATTGCGCAGAAGGCAAGGTGGGCGATTGGGATCGTGATGGGGGTGATGGTGGTTTTGCTGCGCCAAGCCATTCACGAAGTCAAGGATGTGGCCACAGCGCATCCTCCATCCCTTGTATGGACACTGTACGGAATTCTATTGGGAGTCCTTGCTGGAAGTCTGGGCCTATTCTTTTGGATTACCTGGGTCGAAAGACATTACCATAGCGGTGTAGTGCCAAGGCTAGTGAAATGGAAAGCGACCATCCAAGACGCGCAAGACTACTCCGTAGAAACTGGCAAAATCAATGGGGCAAACAGTGTCGATTTTGCTTATTTTGTAAGCGCTACATTGGCTGAGTACCAACGACGCATCCAAAAAGGACAAGAACTCAACGACCGCATCGCCTTTGGATTCAATGCTGGGCTGGTTCTCCTGCTGATCAGTCTCGCTTGGTGGATTCTGAGCTACGTCTGGCTGAATGGCTGAGTGGTCACATGCCACGCTTGGTGCCGTCGAAAGGGTCTTGGCGGCGGGCTTTTGCTTTTGCTTTTCTGGTGGCTTCGGCTTCGGTGGTGTCTTTCACTGAATCTTTGGCCCCGATTTCTCTCGGGGTAGGGGTTGCAGCGTCGGGGTTTTTCTTTTCTTCTTCGGGCATCTTTATGAAGGCATTAGGATTTGGGTGAAGTTAGGAGGAATTGGCATGATCATCAAGGTTTGAGCTAGAGATTTTCTGGATCTAGATTGAGAAGTATTTCATTGAAGAGGGCTTCTCCAATTTCAAGTTTGATTTCTTCAAGCTGATTTGCAGAATCTCTTGCAGTGGGTGAGCCGATTTGATCGGAGAATTTGGTAGACAAAAAGAAATTGTGGATAGCCGCTTCAATTTTACCATGTCTCCGCATCATGTTGCCTTTGTCTTGGAAATTTCTTGCAATGCCCTCCTTACCTCCAATTCTCATTTTGATCTCCATGCTCCGATCTAGACAATATTTTGCCTGTTCGTTTTGTTCATTGGCGTCATGGATGAGACTCATGTTCATTAGAATTATGCCTTCATTTTGTAAGTTCCCGATCTCTTTTTGGATCAGTAGGCTCTTTTGAAAGTAGCGAAGGGACGTGATGCCGTCTCCTCTATCTTGGTAGATTCGTCCAATATTATTGAGAGTTGCTCCTTCCCCAACAAGGTTTCCAACCTCTTGCATGATGTCTAGGCTTTGTTGCAAATAGTCGATTGCAACATCGTAATCACCATTATCCTTGAAGATTTGACTGATGTTATTCAATACCGTCGCTTCACCAGTACGGTCGCCCATCTCACGACGGATTTGGAGGCTTTGCAAAAAATAATTGTATGCAATGTCAATCATGCCCTTATGAAGACAAAGCTTCCCAATATTATTCAGTGTGATTCCTTCTAAATCCGAGTATCCGATCTCTCGCTGGAGGTCAAAGCTTTTCTTCAAATAGATGAGCGCAATATCATATTCTCTTTTGTCTTGATAAATCCCCGAGATGTTGTTCAATGACAGAATTTCCCCTGTACGATCTCCACTGCCCTGCCTGATTGTTAAACTTTCAGTTAAAAACTTCAGGGCTTGGTTGAAGTCTCCTTGATTTGAAAACAAATTAGCGAGGTTTGTCAATGTAGCTGCTTCCCCATCTTGATCACCAAGCGCTCGAAATAATGCTCCGCTGCTTTCCAAGCATGACCAAGCATTATCATTTTCTCCTATTTCAAGAAAAATCCCAGCCATGATTCCAAGCGCTTCGGCTTGGTATTCTTTCTCGATCACATTTTCCAAAACGGATTCGCACAATTCAAGAGCTTCGTAAGGCATGCCAATCAACTGATAGTACTTCTGCAAGCGAAAAGCTGCAATTGCGAACTCTTCCCACTCCTCGGCCATCTCAAAATACGAGATCGCAAGCTGAACATCACCCCAAGTGGGCTGATTTTGGAAGTACTTTGCTGCACTTAAGGTCATATTACTCCATTCCTCCCCTAAAAACCCTCCAGCCCGAATCCACCCCCTCACAATCTCATGCACTTCAAACACATCCCCATCAAAAAAGCACCAGCCCCACAATTGCGCATACGAAAGGTATTCCCTCAAAATCTCCTCGGATTCTCCAGTAACCGCAACCAAAGCCGCAAATGGCGATGGCTCAAAAAATACCGATGCAGTCGATACGAGATTCTCCACCTCCTCCATGATTTCATCAAAGGTCAACTGGGATTGCACTTGCTTCAAGATGTCTGGCAACTGCCGAGCGATTTCGTCGGCGTAATTATTGTCTTGGTATCCTGCCATCGCCTTTTCCAGCAGCCGAATCGCACCTACATGACCATCTAATGCATCAAATATTTCCTCCAAGTCCTGCAAGCTAGGCCGTTCATCTTGCGGCCTCCATCTTCCAAAGGCAGCAGACTGCTCGACGAGCCGCCATTGCTCTGCATAGCTCAATTTCCAAACTACCATGGGTTCCAACTGCTCCCCAAAAAATTTGATACCATGATAAGAAACTACGATCACTTTTGGCCCAAATTCCAGATACAGCAATTCTCCCACCATGATCCAATATCCGACGTTGTGATGATCCAAGACCTCAACAATCACAACTGCCTTTTCTCCTTGTTCAAAGTGAGACTGCATATCTTGTGGCTCACTCACTACCACCACATTCTCCCCAGCATAATTGCGCGCCGCCACCCTAGCCAACGCCGACTTCCCAATTCCCTTCATCCCATAAAGACAAAGATGCCCAGGCCCCTCCAATATCCGTTTGATCTTCGCCAAATACCGCCGCCGGCCAATGAAATTGCTGTCCAGATGATCGGCTTGGGTCTTGCGTTTGGCGGTAAGCCGTTCCGAAGTGGCAGCCTTGGCCAAGTCCACATCCACCAATGCTCCCACAAGCCCGCGCATGAGCAGTACAGGCGTGAACCATTCCGTGTTTGCATAGCGTTGCCCAGGCGCATCAGCATTCCAGTACAAGGCCATTTGCGCAGCTTGAAACGCCTCTGCAAGCGGCTCGCCCTCGGCCAAGTGCCCATATAGCGCCGTCGTAAAAGTCGTCGCTGCAAAATCTGTAACCGTAAACCGCATCCCGATCACCGCAGCATCCACCTGCCGCGCCACATCCTCTGCGAGCCCATGCGCACCCGCCTTGGCCGAATTGCAATTGCTCAGCACCACCAGTCGCAATTGCGAATGGTGCTTGAGCCGCTCACCCAATTGCTGTCCCGAGACATCGACCCGATTGCCGTCCTCGTCCTCCAGCACCAGCAGCCCCTCTGTCTCAGGCCAGTTGCGAGGTGCCTGCACCGCCTCCTCGGGGCTCAGCTTTGGCTGCTTGAAGTCCCCATGCCCGCTGATGTGCAAGATATGGTGACCACCTTCTCGCAACAGTGTATCGATTTCATCGAGCGAGGCGATTTCCGCAAAGTCGATCTCCATCGTATCTGCACCCGTCCCTTTCATCAAGCGACCGATCAATTCCCGCTGCTCGGCCTCTACTTGCAGCAATTTGTGGTGCTCCTCCAGGCGTTCAGGAAGGGAGGTTACAAAGAGGAGCTTGAGTTGGTGATCTACCCTCGGCTTGTGTTGCAGCTCAAAATCCTGAATGCTTGGGCAGGTAGTGCGGACAATTGTGAAATTCGGAGTGGGTTGGGAGGGCGTCGGGTTGTCGAGATATGGCCGCAACATCAATTCCCAAGGTAAGTTGCGCACAAAAGCCTCCTCCGATGCCACCACCAACCATATCCGGCCGATCTTTCCCTGCGCTTGGATTTCCAGCAATGGATCGATCACCTCTTGGAAATGGGTATTCCAAAATGCTTGCCGCATGGCTCCATATAGGCGCTCCTCTTGCTTGAGTGCGGCCATGCCGTCTTGGCCGTATTCGAGCTTGTAGGGGGCATTGTCGTGTTTGGTTTTCTCGAAGTCCTCGACGAAGGTGCGGAAGTTTTTGGGGAATTCTATCAGGAAGGTGTTTTCGTAGGGTTGGATGCCTTTCTGTGGCATGGTTTCATGCTGGAATTTTAGGGTTAGGGTGGCTTCGTAGGTGGTATTTTCGGCTTTGGTGATTTGGTAGAATATTAGGAGGTCCTGGATATTTTCTGCAAATGAGGCTTGCCAGGGGCCTATTTTTAGGGTGGAGCCTTGGAGGGTGATTGGGGATTCTTGTTTCATTTTTCTTTGGGGATTAGAGGTTTTCTAGGTCTAGGGTGGCTAGGATTTCTTGGTAGCGAATAGCGCCAATTGAATTCGAAATTGCCTGCAATATTTTAGTGGAATCCATAGGACTACCTAAATTAATCTCCTTATAAATTTGATCAGATTTAATTAGAAAAGGGATAGACTTTTCGAGCATCCTCAACTGAAAAAAGAGTCTGCCACGTAGGCCCAAGCTTTTTGCCATCGTGTGTTTTTCTCCTATCGTTTTGGCAAGGGAGTAGCCTTTTTCAAAATATTGAATCGCCTGCAAGGGATCATAAAGATCCGCGAAAGTTTGACCAATGTTAGTTAGTGTTAAGGCTTCGCCGGAAATATCTCCTATTTCGTTCGATATTTGCAATGCTCGTTGAAAGTAGGACATTGCTTCAGGAAAACTTGCTTTCTTCAAATAAAAATTGCCAATATTATTCAAATTTATACTCTCGCCTAAACGATCATGGATTTCTTCACGAATTTCTAAACTTACATGGAATAGTTCCAATGCTTCTTCATCGCGGTCAGAAGCCATTGCCATTGTACCCAAATTGGACAATCCTAAAGCAAAGCCGCGGTAGTCTCCAAGTTCCTCTTTGATTGAAAGACTTAGTTCGTAAAACTTTTGGGCAATTTCGTAATCTTGTTGGTCAAATGCTATGGTTGCCATATTGTTAAGCGCCTCACCTTCTTCCTTGCGATTTCCTGCTGCCTTATTGATTCGATAACTCTCTTCAAAGTGCCTTTTCGCATCGTGAAGATCTCCTCGTAGTCTTAAAATTTCTCCTATATTGTTGAGTGCTGCACTGATACCAAATTGATCTCCGATCCCAAGTGACATTTTTAGAGTCAAGTGCAGTTTCTCCAATGCCTCTCCATGATTTCCATTGGCTTTATGAATTTGTGCAATATTATTTAATATTTTTATTTTCAACTGATTATCTGGAGTTTTGTGGATTATCTGGAAGGCTTGTTCGCAAAGCAATAATGCTAGTTCATAGTTGCCTCTAATTTTTTCATAGAAGGCAATATTGTTGAGTGAGCCTGCTTTTGCTTGCTCATCAACGTCTTTATTTATCAAATTGCGACAGAGTTCTGAAGCAAGGACATAATTGCCTATTCTCTGATAATGATGTTGCAATTTCATTGAGGTACTTGCAAAGGACTCCCATGTCCCAGACATTTCGAAATATGTGATCGCATACGTCCAATTCTCCACGGATTGATAGGTATCATAGTATTCCCCAGCCCTTTTAGCTATCCTTATTTGTTCGCTCAAGTCCAGCATGCTCTTTTTATCGAGCCATTTTCTGGTCAAGGAATGAACCTCGGTTTCGGATAATTCACCGTCCCAAAAACAAAGTCCCCAATCCAACAACCGCTCCAAACAACCGCGAAGCACGTCCTCCGAAAACTCCCCCTCCATCACCGCAACTAAAGCCCCAAGCGGCGTCCGCGTAAAAAACACCGAAGCCACCAAAAACACCCGCTGCAAATCCTCCGAAAGCAACCCATAAATCCGCCCCAGTATCAAGTCCGCAAACACCTTCTCCTGCACCTTCGCCAGCTCAAACTCAATCTCCAACGTCTCCCAATCAAAGGTTTCGTCATTCGCAGCCAAAGCCTCCAAAAACTCAAATGCCCTCGGCAAGCCATCCAGACGACGATAAACAGCAGCCCGCTCCTCAGAGCTTAGGTATCGCAACCAAGGCGAATACGACAACCACCGATACTGCTCCGCAGGACTCAACTTATCCAAATTCACCACCTCCACAGCATCAGGCAACCCCTTAATCCGATACCGTGTCGTAAAGAGCAAATGACACCCCGCAGGACAATGGCCAATGAAATACCCCAAAAACGCCCGCAATTCCTCCGATACAATTCCTCGCGAATTCTCCCCACCGCTCTGATCCTGCAAATCCTCAAAATTGTCGAAGATCAAAATGACCTTCTCGTCTTTCAAACATTGCCAGATCACGTAATGCAAGCGATTCAAGATCGGCATGTCACCGTTTTCAATCACACAGCGCAGCGACCTCAAATCCTTGCCACCATGCCGCCACCCATAATCCAATACAATCTGATTCAAAATCCCAAACTCGTGAATCTCAGTCCCGCCCCGCAAAATGATAGGATCATAAGCCCCATTCTCATAATTCGCAGCAAACGCCTCAGCCAAAGTCGTCTTCCCCATGCCGCCCATCCCCGCCAAGCAAACGTGCCGCCCCGCCCGAAAAGCCCGCCGCATTTGGATCAATTGGCGCTTCCGGCCGATGAAGCCGCTGCCTATCAGCCGCTTTCCTTCAGCCGCACTTGGATAAAAATCCGCAGGCAATTGATAAGGCAAGTTGGCATCGACCAAGGCACCCATCGCGCCATTGAGGTACAACACAGGCGTAAACCACTCCCCCAGACGAGGGTGATCGGGATAGGCTTGCTTCCATTCTTGGGCCGCTTTCCACAATTCCAACCGAGCCCGACTCAGTGCATCCGTAATCGGGGCACCATTCACAAGATGCTGATAGAAATGCGTCGTAAACAATTTGGCCTCTGCATCACCGACCGTGAAGCGCATCCCCAACACCGCAGGCACACCGATGGCCGCGACCGCCTCCACCATGCCGCCATCAGGCCCGACAACCGCCGTCTCGCAGGCGCTCAACACCACCAAGCGCAGGCTGTCATGCCCGCGCAAGGCCTGCGCGAAGTCCTTGGCCTCGGTCGGGAGGTGGTCGCCGTCTTCATTCTCGAGGTGCAGCACGGCTTGGTTGATCTTTTCATTGAAGCCGCCGTGGCCACTGATGTGCAGGATGTCGTGCCGCCGCGCCTTGAGGGCCGCAGTCATTTCCTCCAAGGAAGCCACGTCC
>JANPHP010000397.1:0-5358 GCA_031424495.1 Bacteroidota bacterium
CTCGGTAATGACGACGACTTCATCCAGCGAAATCGACGACTCTGCCAGGTCTATCTTTAGCTTGGGCAAACCATTCCAGCGGATGACCTTGGTCTCATAGCCCAGGTAGCGCACCATGATGGAGTCAGTTTCCACGGGGATGTCCATCGCAAACAGGCCCTCCAAGTCGGTATAGGTGGCGATCGGATAGCCTTCACAATAGACCATTGCGGCGAGCATCGGGTCGCCCGTCGCGGCATCGAGCACCTGCCCATTGATGCGCACGGTGCGACCGCTGGTATAACGATTCGTATAGCGCTGCGGATTGTAGGTACTGGGCGACCGATAGGCGTCTGGGGATGGATTGCTTGCAATGAGTTTGGAAATGAGCTCGGGCAAAGAATCCTGGATTGCATCTGCACGGTAATGCATCCGCACAAAATTGCGGCCACCGGCGCGGACCTCGACGCTGTCGAGCTGCACAAATTGTTCATTTTCCAGCATCAAATAGGCCGACCACTTGCCCAGCGGAGCCCGCATCTCGTTCACAAGATCGGGCCTGAGCACATAGACCAATGAGCGCTTGGCATCGTAGAACACCACGCCAGCCAGCCGATTGTTTTTGCCGGGCAGGCTGTCATGGGCGAGCAGAATGCGGCCATAGTCACTGCCGGGGAATTGCGACCAGCGGAGCGCCGGCCGCGTCTGGGGTTTGATGAGGCTGCGTCGCCACTGCGCCACGAGTGAGTCGCGCAGCCAAGCGCGGTCTGCGAGCGCCACTGCTGCGCGGTAGTTCATGTTTTCAGGATAGCCCGCAGCCTGCATTTCGCGCATCTTGACCGTCTTGGGGCCAAATTCATATTGAAAGCCAGGCTCGTAGGTGATCGTATGGGAAAATTGGTCGATGTTTTCATAGACCATGTCGCCATCTTTTGCTGGGCCCATGAGGTTATTGCTTCCGCTTTGAAGCTGGAAGGTTTGGTTGCCAAAACTCACTATTTGGGAGCCACCGAGGTTGTTGCCGCGATACCCAAATGTATAGCGATCGACGACGGCCCTTTCTTGCGGGCTGATGATTTTTTTCATGGGCCAGATCTTGACCCGATGCGGCAAATGGTCGAGATCCACGCTCAAAATGGTCTTGTAGCCCGCTGCTACCACAAACGTATCCAGTCTGACCACCTCAAAGGGCAGGCGTATTTCAATCATGTGTTTCTGGCCGGGGCTGATTGCGAATGAGTAGGGGGCTGCAGGTTGGCACCAAGCGAAATAAACTGGGCTGCCGTCGATGTACACGACCTGCACAGGCTGTATGTCTCCATTCCTCATCACAAAAGGGGCGATCTCGGTTCTGCCAGATTCGATCGGGTGCCGGTACACATAGATTTGGCTGTCGGGATAGCTGAATTGGTACCAGGGCAGGGTGTCGATGCCCGTGGTTTTGGCCCACTGTGCATACTTGAGGTTGCGCTGATCGTTGAAGGGAAAGTGATTGCGGAGCGCGTAGTCGCCTGGGCGGCGGCGTTTTTTCACCTTTTCTTGGCGCACATTGATGGTCGGGGCGCCTTGGCCTTCAAAGCGGCCGTTGACTGCATAAGCGGTGAGGTCGGCCTTTTTTACAGCATGTCCGCGACGGTCGTGGACTTGCACGGCGATCTCGGTCGTCATGCCGGGATAGATAGTACTTGGGCCATCCCAAGCGACATTCAAGCTGTTTTTGGGGCAGGAGAATGCATAGTCTTCACTGAAGGCATAACCGCCAAAAGTGCCGTGCAAATTGAGGGTATAGGCCTTGTTGGGATGCGATTTTTGGGCGTAGTCGAATGCAGGTCCGTTGCCCGTGATGATTTCACGATTGCCCTCAAAGAGGTGCCATGCAAAGGTCAGGCCCGATAGGGAGCTTGCATGCAGCTCCAAACTGTCGCCCGTGTGCAGGCCCACGACATTCAGGTCGGCCGTGCCCGACGGATTCGTCCAAGTGTGCCGCAATTCATCAGCAGAAAAGAAAACATTCGCCCAAGCCGGACTCAAGAAAATTTTGGCTGGCAAGGCTATTTCACGCATTTCATTGCCGACCACGCCACGTCGCCTGATCTCCATCACAGCCGTCTTGGGGGTGGATGCGCCATGAAACAAGTAGTCCACATGCAGCCATTGGCCTTCTTGCTTGGAGACGAGTTCGCCCTTGTCGTGGAGGTAGTTGAGGATCAGGGTTTGAGTCTTGTGTTCGTTGTCGCTCGACCAGCAGTCTGCCACGACCTCATAGCCAAAGATGGCGTCTTTGAATGCCGAGGCGGGCAGCTCGATGCGGGTTTCGCCAGCCGCATCCAGGTTTCCAGACCAGGTCCAGAGTTCGTCGGGGAGGAATGCGCGGTCGCGCTCCCAGCGTTCGACAGACTTGGAGCGCAGGGTGATCTTGGCGCGGGCATCGGGCACGGTGAGCCCATTGAAGTCCTTGGCCTCCAAAAACAAAGCCTGCACCTTCCCCTGCCAGTGCGAGGTGGATGCGGCCCGCATTGCAAAAGTGAATTGGTTGAGTTCGTAGTCCTCATATTTGAAGCTGGACTTGGCGATGACCGCAGCTTTTTGGGAGCCTTTGAGTCTGCCGAGGCGCAGCGGCACCGCGCGGTCGAGGGCCAGGTTGAGCGAATCCGTGAGTGCAAATGATCCTATATAGCTGTTGGGACCGATCTTTTGCATCGCAGTCGCCAAGCGCTCGTTACCAGACTTGTCGGTGAGGTAAAGTCCTAGCTTCGCGTGGATGCGTTCGCCCGTCGCGTGGGTCACGTAAGCCTTCACGTGCACGGTGTCGGCCGGCCGGTAGCGCGGCTGACTGCATACCATGAAAGTCACAGGATTGCCATGGCCAGTAGCCTTCCTGCCCAGTTGCACGATTTGCCGCAAGCGGTAGCTGATCAATCCCGGCCAGCCATAGAGCTTGCGTTTCACGACCGAGTAGACCAGGTCATAAGGCAGCCTCACCGTGAGCACCACGGGCTTGATCACCCAGTTCATCAGCGGGCGGCGCACCCATCGGCGGTAGATCTGTCTTGGGAGGTCGTAGTCAGAGCGCGAGGTCGGATTGCGCCTCTTCCAGTCGAGGTTGTAAAACTGTACATTGCCCCCCGTCTCGATTTCCACCAAGCCCCCATGCTGTCGGTGACTGGTTTTATAGGTCTGCGTGAGCGGATCAAAGGGCAAAATGAGGGCTCCGATCTTGACCAATGCATCGGGGATCACATTGCCTTCCAGGTCCACGAGTTTGAGCATGAGGTGGCGTTGGTCATTTTCCACGAATACCTCACAATTGGGCACCTGCAAATAGGTGAATTTTACGAGGTTATGATCGACGATGCTCGTGACGTAGTGACCTGGAGGGAGGTCCTTAGGGCCGCCGTCGGTGCTGGGAAATCGCGCATACACATCACGGTTGGGCAGCCATTTGTAGGAAACGCCGCGCTCTAGGAATGATTTGGCTTCTTCGGGTTCCAATCGAAACACCTGCCCCTCAGCAGCCTGCTGCGGACTGCGCAGCAGATCTTGGGCATACAGCCCATTCCAACAAATAAAAAGCCCCCAACAAAGGAAAAGGAATCTGTTCAGCATAAGCTCAGTTGCGCATTGACAGTTAAAGATAAGCCCACTTGCGCGCAAAGTCTAATTGAAGAAGGTGGATGGGTTACGCAGTTGGGGGCAAAGTTTGACCGACCCCATAGGAGTACAGTTCTTTTGTACCAAAGGCCATTTCCCCCCAAAAATTCCTAATTTTCCCGCCCAGCAAGTATTTAGATATGGCGAAAGTATTGAATTCCATTTTGGGCAGCGTGCTCAAGCCCATCATTCGTGGCATGAGCAAGCGGCGATTGAGCAAAGTCGATGGCACGTTTCAAGCCGCAGGCCTGCGGGCCGAGGTCGAGATCAGGCGCGACCCCGAGGGCGTCCCTTATCTTTATGCAGCCAATCGCCGGGATTTGTTTTTTGCCCAGGGTTGGGTGCATGCCCAAGACCGGCTCTGGCAGATGGAGGTGAACCGCCGCCTCGCGCTCGGGCGGCTGAGCGAAGCCTTTGGGGAGGCGGCCCTCAACACCGACCGCCTCTGCCGCACCATGGGCTTTGCGCGCATGGCCGCAGCCGACCTGCTCCTCGTCAATGAAGAGCTGCAAGACTTGCTGCAAGCCTATTGCGACGGCGTCAATGCTTGGATCGCCGAGATCGGCGATCGCCTCCCCGTCGAGTTCAAGCTGGTGAAATTTGCCCCCGAGCCCTACACGCCCCTGCATGTGCTGGCTTGGACGCGTGTGCTCACGCTGCAACTGAGCAATGGTTGGGGCCACGAGCTGGCCCGGGCACATTTCATCGAGGCCATCGGACCAGAGTTGGCCGCCGAGCTCGACATCCGCCATGACCCCCGAAACCCATGCACCCTGCCCAAGGGCATCGAGTTCAATGCCCTGAAAGCCGACGGCAAATTCGAGGCGATGCAAGGCCCATTTTTAAAGGAAATCGGTGGCTCCAATGCTTGGGCACTCACGGGGAGCCGCACCGACACCGGGCTGCCTTACCTGTGCAGCGACCCTCACCTTGTGGGGCTCATGCCCAGTATTTGGTATCAGATCTACATGGAATGCCCCGATTTCAGGGTGCAGGGCGTGAGCTTGCCGGGCATGCCATTGGTGATGATCGGGCACAACAGCCACATTTCTTGGGGCATTACATTGGCTTTCAGCGATATTCAAGACTTGTTTGTCGAGCAATTTGAGGCTGGCGGCTCCAATCGTTACCTGTACAAAGAAGATTGGCTGCAGGCGGAGGTATTTCCGGAAACCATCCACGTGAAGGGCAAGGCGCAGGCACATGTGGAGCAGGTCGTCGTGACCCGCAACGGGCCCGTGCTCTCTGAGGTGTTGGACACGGGTGGGCAACGCCTTGCGCTCAACTCGCCCGCTGTGCGCCCATCCGCGCTCACGATGGGCTGGTACCAAATGGATTTGGCCCATGATTGGGACGCATTTGTGGCCGCTATGCGCCACATCGACGCGCCGGGCCTGAACATCGTTTATGCAGATGGGGCAGGCAATATCGGCTACTGGATGACGGGAAAGACGCCGATACGCGGCAAAGGCAAGGGAGAAGTGCCCTCCGTCGGGTGGACGGGGGAATATGATTTCAAGGGCTATGTACCTTTTGAGGAAATGCCCCATAGCTTGAATCCTGAGCGGGGGTATATCGTGAGCGCAAACAACAAAGTGGTCGCCGACGATTTCCCGCATTTTATGGGCAATGTCTGGATGAATGGCTACCGGGCACGGCGCATCGAAGAGCTGCTGTTGCAAAAAGACGTTTGGCACCGTGACGAATTCAAGGCTATTCACATGGATG
>JANPHP010000398.1:0-14433 GCA_031424495.1 Bacteroidota bacterium
GCTTGTTAATCACGATATTGAGTTGCTTCGGAAACTCAACCTCTTCAAGTCTTCCGACTTTTTGAGCGGGAGCTTCGCTCCAGCAATTGCCAAGAAAATCAAGCTACTGAATGAGGCGATGGAGATGCTAAAGACACTTCAACATCCGCTAAAGTACATGGAACACGAGGGTTATATGGATGAATTGGTCGATGAGTTGGAGAGAGATAAGAAAAGGGAGCTCAGGCGTGATTTCAAGGATGGGGAATAGCCTGCGAACCGGAAAGAGGGACCATTCAATGGGTTTGGTCATTCGGGGTGAAATTTCTACGATTTGATGATTCTATGCCTTGGGCTTTACAATCCATGTTCCACAAGTCCTCCTATCAAAAGAGCTAACTCAACTGCTTCTTCATAATCCAATTCCCAATCCCAAGCCAATTCCTGATTGCGGCTACCTTTCGAAATTTCCTTGAGCTTAGGCCATATCAGGTTATTTGGTTGCTCAATGATAGCACTCTCTATTTCCTCATCGAGGCAGGCAAAGTTGCCATGTTGAATATGCAGAAAGGTGGTTTCACAGTTCTTGGCATTAATGCCACGCTCAACCCACCCGTTTCCTCGGGCCAAAAGATACCAATGAATAGCCTCTCTTCTTGCCAATTCTGCTGCGTTTTTGTTTCCAATTGATTTTTCTAGACAAGCTAGTAGATGGTATCCAATCCAATGTTCGGCACCCGGTTTGAATCGCCTACCTGATTCAATTGCCTTGTTGACTACTTTTCTGACTTGTGTGTTTCTGCCGACTCGCAGCAATACGACAACTAGATTGTTTAGGGTCACGAGTTCTTCCTCAAGCAAGTTGCTTTGATGAAGCATGTCAGCTGCTTGGCCAAGGAAGGCTTCAGCCTCATCGAATTTACCCCAATTCATATAGAGCAAACCCAATTGACTAATAATCCTACCTTCATTCAGTTGATTGCCAAGTGATCGGTAGATTTTTGCCGCCTCAACGAATTCCTGCTCTGCCATTTCAAGGTTGCCTTCATGCTGATAAGTCAATGCGATCGGTTCAAGAGAACTTGCAACTTGAGGAATTTGCTGAAGCCATTGGTACAATTTCTTTGAATTGACAAATTTCTCTCTCGCTTCGAGAAATCTCCCTTGCATCAAGAATATTTGACCAATGTTCCTATTTGCCAATGCGATATTTTGGACATCTCCAATCCGTTCTCCTTGCTCAATCGACTGTTGGTAGATTAGTAGCGCCTCTTCCAACCTGTTTAAGCCAAACAAACAGTTTCCGATCTCAAGCAAGCTCATCTCCAATTCCTTGTCTACATTGTGGTTTCCAGAATCTTTTAGTTTTTGAAACCTTTCGTTTGCAATTTGAAATTCATTGAGGGCCAACTTATGTTGGAATAATGCCAAGAATACCTGACCCAACATCACGCAACTGATCGCTATATCATATTCTACTTCAATGAAGGCATCAGGGTTTGTCTCTGAAATTTTGGTTTTGAGCACCTGAGCCTGACTTCGAGCATCTTCCAACATGCCTGCATTTTTTTTGTCATAAACCTCAAAACGTTCAGCTTCGAATTTAGCGTGACTCCAATATTGAATGGCGGATACTGCCTCCCGTCGGATGGCGTCAACATATTGGGCTTTTTCTACCAACCCAATTCTAGCCAACTGAATACTTAGCGTTTTCGAATACTCCAGAATAACTTGTGGTGGCGCTGTAATCCGAATCTCCTCCAAAGAAGACATCAAATTTGGTATTTCAAGTTGAAACATCCCGGCCATCATGCTTGCCATTAACGATGAGACCTGCTCATTATATGTTTCGTTCTTTGTAATGTAGCTTTCTCTACTTCGAATATAATCATATAGATAGACGGCCAATCGCTTCCTGTATTCACTTAGCTTTTCTGATGTTTGGCCAATTGCCAGAAGACTTGGCAATGCAGGATCCATTCTAGAATGGCCCATGTTTTGTCGTTCAAATAACCCGGCCTCTTCGAGTACCTTTATTAAGTGTAGTCCTTGAGCAAGGTCCATTTCAAGTACATGAGAAATTGTCTCGATCCCTCCACCTCCTTGGAATACAGCCAAAGGCTTAATGATCTCCCTTTGTTCTTTCGTAAGTCGACGCAAAGAAAGTTCTAGGCTTGCCAACAATGAGAACTCACGATTCCCCTTGTGATCTTGTTCTAGTCGATGGATAATTGAAACAATATCGTCTGTGGTCTTTGAAATCCCATCTGCAAGCGAAGCTGCGATTAACACCAAAGCTCTCGGATGCCCTTTCAACACCTTTATCAATTCCTGAATTGCTAAGTGAGAGTCCCCCTTCTCGAAATCGGGAAGTACAATACTACGTTGCGTTAGTACATTCCTTACCAAATCGATGGCTTGGGCAGTGTGAAGAGAATGCAATTGGATTTCTCTTTCGTGGAACGGATTGGGCAGTGGCTCACGACTTGTAAAAATCAAACGTGTTTGGGACGAAACATCGCGCAATCGTTTAATAAAATCAAACAATACCTGCGTGAGATATTCAAGTGGCTTCCCAACCTCTGGCAACACGGACTCCATGTTGTCGAAAACGACCAATACACGCTTTCCCTCGATTTCGCGCCTGATTTCAAGGAATGCCTGCTCATCATCTGCTAAGGCCGCTGCTGATAATTTCGGCAATAATTGATTGCCTAAATCATGGATCATCGAATGGAGGCCAACGTAGTTTTCCAGGCTTACAAAAGCAGCCCGATCAAAACGCCCTGTGCGAATAAGCCATCTTGCAAGCTCGGCTGCAAGTGTCGTTTTTCCCAATCCACCAATCCCCCGAATCACTACATAGTTTCCCTGCCACAACATTCGCTCCATTTCCAGTAATTCGTGATCACGACCGCTGAATTGATGGCTTGGCGGTTCGGGAAGGCTTCCGAGGTGTAACGATTTTGTTTTGCGGTTAGTTTCCTCTCTCTCTTTTGAGGGAATACGTTTGAAAAGCTGCGGATCCTCGCGATCTTGAAACAACACGGGAACAAACCAGTCCTGTAAGTGTACTTTGCCGACGCCAGACATTTGCATACGGAATGTGTCTCTGTGAAGCGCTTTCTGACCCGCAAGCATGGCAGTGCCTATGCGGGCACCACTAGCCAGAGACTTGTAAAATGCTTTGACGAACTTACTTGCGGTAACTACCAGAACATTGTGCGTCATCGAAACGACCGAAGCTACCCCCTCTCGCAATAGTCTTGTTGCTACGGATGCACTTACATCTTCTTTATGTTCAGCGGACTGGCAAGCCTCCAAGACCACGAGTGGGATATTGTGCCTTTGCAATTCGGCACCCAATTTATCTGCATGCACCAATTCCAACTCGCGATAACTGGTTTTTTCCCGGTCTTGATAGCTTTCAAAACAAAGGGCACCAAGGCCCAATCGTTTATCATACACTCCATGTCCATCAAAATGTACAACATCAAAAGGCTTGCCGACTCCATTCGCTTGCTCCAAGGCTTCGACAAAATCCTTAAAGTTTGGATATTGCAAAATCGTCAGTTCAGCCAATGCGCCCAAGCCTTCAATGACCTCAACCAGTGGCAAAGCGCTGATTCGTGGATCAATCCATTCGCTATCGCTGCCAGGACGCGGACTCACCAATAGTATTCGCAAAGGACTACTAGGCTTGCGAACACTGACTGCATGGTCATTGGACAATCGTCGCCGAATTCGAACGGAGTTTGCGCCCTGGAATAGGAATCCATGACCATCATGTAGCAATTCCCAAGGAATAGAAAGCAATTGGCTGGCTGCATGGGCTTCCTGTTGTTGGGATTCCGAATCAAACACTTCGCCCAGGTAAATCGAAAAGCTCAAATCCGTGCTTGCCGAGCCGCTTCTTTGCCATTCTCGCAGAACCTCTCTTCTGTTTGGATTTTCAAACAATGCAGCAAACAATGAATTCCCCCATTGGGAAAGGTTGGTCTCGATTCGCTTCGCTTTTTCTGCATATTGCCCCACTGGCCACACAAGGTATTTCTCTAAATACCAGTTCAGCTCATCTGCTTCGACTAATCCGATTGGAGAGATAAAATTGAACCACGCTGTTTCGATTGGTAGTTGCACCCGGTTCGCTGGTTCATATTTAAGTCTGGCCTTGGCCGTAGCGAGAGTTTGATTCCCTTCAATGATCGTGGCGGGGGATATGAATTCCAAAACAAGCTCGGATAGTGGCACCTCCGCCACCATTTGCGCGGGAGAATGGTCTTTGGGAAGTTGCAATCCCAAGGCTGCAAGCAGGCCTGGCATAGCCTCCTGTAGGCCGTCGGGTACGCTTGTATCGACAGGGAGGGCCATGATGTCTTCCCTAAACCATAGCTTGACTGCATTTGGCCCAATACCTGGCAACATCAGGGGTATGACGCGATAATCTTCACCATGCTTGGTTTTCGCCACAAGACGAGCCTCATCCAATTCACGCATGATCCATGCAGAATTGATTGCATTCAAACTCAGGACAACGATGACACTTCCCGCATTTGCAATTGCGTCGGCAACTTTGGGCCACAAGGAATCACTGCCACGCATTTGACGTGAATCTACCCAGGTAGGGATTTTATGTAGCTCCAGCGCTTCGCGCAGCTGCTTCACAAAGGCATCGTCGTCTGTATTATGAGAAATGAATATCTCTTTATTCGGGATCATAGGGGCGATTTTTTCTGACAAACAATGGCGAAAATACAAAGAAAATCGATTTTGATTTACCCTAAAATGGGTAGGAAAACAGGATTCTCCTTCGATTCCTGAATCCACTGCGATCAGAAAATCGGCTTCTCTCCTGCCTGAAAAGGCAAAACCTTTGACGATCACAAATGAACTCATGCCACGAGCTTCGGCGCTATCCTGTCCGACTATTAGCAACGACCTCTAATCACCTCGCTGCATCAAATAATTGCTATCGATCGAGAAGGGTCGCCAATGCACAGAATGGCTTCTTGTCCCCGAAGGACTTTCCACAAAGCGATGGTGGGAAATTGACTATCTGACTCTCATGGCAGGGCAAACACGGTCTGTGAGACGATGCTAGGTACAATTATCACCGTGTCACCGAACCTTGCTCGCACATCATCCATCTTGACCGACAGGCGATCCAAATAGGCGTACACCCGATTCTCGCGACGGTATTATTCGAAATAATAAAATGAATTTCAAGACATTGTGCTGTTTGCAAAATCCTCCCAAGTGGCCACAAGCGCCCGCCTACGATGTGCCGAGCTAACTATGCAAGGACTATCTGGGCTTGCAAGCCCTCGTACACTGCCTTCAGGGCAGATTACTAAACCTGTAAATAGGCCCCAAAGAAATACCCTTCCACCGCCGCAGGCACATTCGCGAAAATAGGTTTCACCAAGCACCCTTGCCAAGTTCTTGCTAGCGACTGATGGCATGCTCTTGTTCAGGACTTTGTAGTGAAGTTCTTGAATTCGAGAATTCCTCCGTCAATCAAAGTGTCAAACACCTTTCGGATATCCGCGAGACTGCGTTCTTCGTTACCTCTATTCGGATTGTCGCGCCACTTTGAAAAGGTAAAATAGATTGCCTGTTTGGCTCTGGAGAGCGCCACAAAGAAGGCGCAGATGTCCTCCTTCGACTGACTTTTGAATGACCAAAAGTTTTGATCTTCAAATCCTACCAAGAAAACGACCTCAAATTCAAGCCCCTTGCTCTTGTGAATCGTCATGATAGGAATCGCTCCTTCACCTTCAACATAGGATAATGCCAAACCTAGGTTTCCGATGTTGTCAAATCCGTCCTTCAGTTTTTCCAAGAAAGATAGGAGCATCTTGTTGAAAAATGCACGGTTGTACTGATCATAGACTGCCTTGAATTTCTTATAACCAATTGCCTTAATTTCATTTGTTAGGCAATCGTAGATTGTTTGCCAATTTGCAGCTAATTGGACGGCGTTGCGTAATTCTTTTAAATTCCGAAGCAAGGTCATTTCTCGTTTTAGTAGTGCACGCTCATCTTCAATGCTTTCCAATTTAGCATATTCCAGCAACAAGAATTCTCTTGCAGCGACGTCTCCAGGATCAACCATGCATTTCACCAGATTGCGAACAAACACGATGAGTGGCTCTACCAAGAAGTCTTGGTATTCATTTTCGACTCTTGCTTGATATCCAGCATGCTGTAATTGAGCGATCAATTCCTTGGAGTAGTGTTCTGCCTGTTGCTTGAACAGAAAGCAAATGTCCCTTGGAGCCAGGCCCTTTAGCCGAATCAATTCATCAACAAACTGAGCGAGATGGATCGCTTCTTGTTTTTCATCACCGAAGGCCCAGAACTCCGCTACGCCTTCCGTTTCTGCTTTGTGAACCGGAGGCATGGCATTCGTCTGATTGCCCATTAAGGTCCCTGCAAAGTGATTTTGTAATGCTACAAGCCGAGGAGCGGATCGGAAATTCATCTGCAAAGGGAGGAACTCAGCCCCAAAAACCTGGTTATAGGACTCGAAAATTCCTTCCATTGCTCCAGCCCAAAGCATGATCCTCTGTTTGAAGTCTCCCACTGCTGTAAGAACACTTTCGGATCCTTCAAATGCGGTTCGCAACAAGTCAAATTGAAGGCTAGTTGTATCTTGAAACTCATCCAAGAAGACATGGGAATAAGTCTGACGAAGATGATTCAACAACTTGGGATTGCTTACAAGTGCTAGCTGCGCCAGGCGAGCGAGAATCGGAAATGTCACCTTGGAGGGCTTGCTACCTAACAAAGACTGCATTACGAGAATCTCCAGTTCAGCCTCTCCCTCTGGCATTGGATATTGGCGATTCGAAAGCCGATACATGGGGTTGCCAAATCCCTTCCAGTAGATTTTTGATTTGTTTTCAACTTCACCCAATGCAACCAATGCATCACCAAAGGCATCCTTGGCAATTGCTGGAAACGAATCGGTTAGGATTTCATAGCCCTGATCGGGACGATACTCCTCTGGGATACCCATTCGAAACCGATCAACGATTGACTTCGCAAACGAGTCAAACGTCACGCTTGTGAATCGCCTCGCCAGTTCATTCCCAACCCGTTTTTGAACTCTAAGGCGAAGGTTGTGAGCAGCATCGCGCTTGAAGGAAATTGCCAGAATCCGCTTTGGGTAGGCACATTGATTCGTTTCTAGCAAGAAACAAGCCCGCTGTGCCAGCAACTCCGACTTGCCTGCACCCGGCCCTGCAATTACAAGATAGTTTTCTGTGCTTTTTGCAACAGTCATTGCATTTGCTTCTAGCACGATGCCATCGGCTGGCACCCAAGAATCCATGGACTTTTTCCTCTTATTCATATCTCATCAGCGATTCAATCCAACTTCTCTTGAATTTCGTCAAACATCCGCTTCAAATAGGGCGGGAGCTTCTTCTTCAATTCCTTGTCTGTAAGCATTTGCAGCGCTTGAATATGGGTGCTAGGCTTTCCGCGACCCAGAAAATGGTAGTTATACCAGATCATCAGCTCCTTTTGCGCCTCAGAGTATGTCGCAGCTGTTGCCTCTTCAGATTTCAGGGTTGCTTCAATGCCTTTTTCAACCTTTTCCTGAAATTTCTCCGGGTACTTGTCCTTCTTGGGGACTCTTGGGCCTTCCCCTTTGGAGAGAATTCCGTTGTATGCTTCAGGATATGCCTCTAACAAAGCAAAGTCCAAATCGAGCGGCTGTGAGAAGAAAACACCGTACTCTTCTAATCGATTCATCCATGCAACCTGGTTCGTGGTTTGTTTTTCATCCCAAGTATGCATTTGCTCTAGATCAGCCTTTGTCAGCACAGCCCCGCCTTGTAACACGAGAAGTTTCGAAGGTTCTGTCCCTATCGTTAGCAATTGCATGATGGCATACTTGATGCGCCCCCAGCCACCGCCGTTCCGCTCCTTGTCCAAATCCAGAAGGGTCACGAAAGGGATTTCAAGCTGGTGCAAGAGTCTCCAAATATGGTTCACAAACCGATTGCCAAGCGGAGCAAAGCTGATCATGTGATCATCAAAATCCTTCCCGTAGGCCTTCATCAGGCGCTCAAACACCACCTGTTCGCTATCCCCCTCCCCAATCACCACCAATTGAGCGAAATAGATCTCGGGGTAGTTTCGCACGGCCTCTTTGATGTAGGTGAAGGCTACGTCTTTTGCATCAGGAAGGGTAAGTCGGTTCGCAAAAGTAGCCCTAGTAGCCTTGTCCAGCCGCAGGTGTCGGATCGCCTCTGGTTCTATCCTTCGGATGATCGCTGGCGTATGCGATGACAGTAGCACCTGCACGTTTTCAAGCTCTCCCATATTCTTGAGGTTGCGAATCACTCTTCCTAAGAGCTGTGGTGCGATATGGTTCTCGGGTTCCTCGACAAGGACAATCGTCAGCAATGGTTTTGCACCCTCCTCTGCCTCCAAATCTTGCTCCATCTTGAGAACCGTACCCACCAAAGTCAAATAGAATAGTGATCGGTATCCATCCCCAAGCTCGTCAATCGAATAGCTGCGGTCAATGTCACCAGGGCTGAACCGAATCTCAAGTTTCTTCAAGACAGAATCCAGATCCGGGCCATTGACATGAAGGGTGGCCTCTTGGTACCGTTCATCCTTGTGAAATTCCTTCCAGGTATCCCCTAGGCTGCTCTGTATGTCACCAAACCCTCCTTCACCCTGAAACAATTGGTCTGTATCCTCAAGTTGCTGCTTAAATGCATTCTGAAAATCCTCAGACCATTTCACATGTTGAAAGAGTCGGTGGAGCAGGGAGCCAGCAGCATACCGCATTTGCTCCGAGGGTCTCCTAATCGCTGGGATATACAAGGTTTGTATCAATGCGCGTTGGCGGTTGGGAAAAGGAACTTTGTCCCCTTCATCAATTTCTTCACCAGTTGCCTTGATGATCACCAACCGTTGTTCTATTTCTCCTTCAACAGTCAGTGCATTTCTTGTCCAAGTTGCCTCAAGACAGATCCGCAAAACGGGGTCACCATCGGGTTCCGAGACGGTCAAACCCTCCCAAAATTCTGGAACTGCGTCATCGACGTTCTCAAATTTGAAATGGAATTCCATTTGCAAATCGATTCGTTCCACCTCCTCAGCCGTAGCTCCATTGGGGAAATGGAAATCTGACCGGAGCAAAGATCTTTCTCCTAAGTAGGGACTGAATGCCTTGCGGAAACACTCCAACAAGGCAGTCTTCCCAGAGCTATTGTGCCCAACCACTCCCGTCAGTGCGGTTTCAAGTTCGATTCTTGTCACCTCAGGCCCAAAAGACCGAAAATTTTTGATGTGTACTGCTGCTATATACATTCTCTTTCGCTGTAATAAAGGACGAAACATGCTCCTCAGGGGCAAAGACCAAATGATCAAGGATCGATCCAAAAATTGCCAATTGTCGAACGCAACCCCAAACTAGCCTAGTTTTGACATCTATTCAACCATTATCCACACGCCGACCTGACATTTATGACAAAAAGCCCCTATTGTCTGTCGATACGCCAACGTAGCCCATGCATTTTGGCGTGAATAGAGAGATGCGATCCTTCTCAGAACTTAAAGAGTTTCCTGATACACGATTCTATGCCTAACCTAGTTTTTTTCCTCAATAGCACTAGACAGCGTTCTTAGCGCCTCCAGCAATACTGTCGGCCGATGATCCAACTGATATCCGTAAACGGTTGCTAAGTCAGCAGGATGACTGGATTTCCAATCAGGCTTTACATCTAATTCCTCTTCCTCAACGCTAAGGAACATGTCCAGCACCAACGCCTCTAGCTCCAGCAGCCTTCCCTTTGGGCAAATCTCAACGAGGGTGTTTAGCAAAGAACGGAACAATCGTCCTGACAGATTTTGGCCCAGAAGGTCAAACAAATAACTAGATGCAGCAGCCCAATCGTTGCATTCTTTGCAGGCTTCGACAATCCGAACTTGGGTATCAAGTGTACAGTAGGTAAATAATTGAAACATAACTCCCAGATTTACAGCAGGAAGTTTCCCTTGGAGGAACAAATGTAACAATGCGTTTACCCGCACGTCAGCGTGTACTGCAAGGGTAGCTAGGGTCGAGATTCTGGCAGTCGCCGTAGTATTTTCGGGAATAGAAACTACATAAATGTCCATGGCCTGATAGGATGTGTTCGGATGCGGCTCCTTTTCGGCCATCTCTGAGAGGCAATCAATAACCCGACTATCCTTTCTTGCGGTTCGTCGTAAATAATCTAAGAATAACTGCCTTGTTGACCTTCCGAAGTCCAAATGATAGGCAATTATCTTGCTAGTAATTTGGTGATCTACCTGCCGAATGTTTCGGAAATATACAATCCAGTTGGCTACCTCCTCGAATTGGGAAATTACCCTTTTTCGATAAACGTTTCGGTAGGGCCAATATGGCAATACTCCGTAGTTCTCAAGCATAGGCGTTAGTGCAAGGAAAGGCCCCGTATCAGTCTCCTTCATCCAAACAGAAACCAGTTTAAGGAAAGTACCTAGGCCATGTATTTGGCTTTTCATTTCTGACAAGGCTCCTGCGATACTGCACCGAACAAATTCATCGTCCTCACGACTCATCCGATCCAAAAGAAACAGAACCATCTCCTGACTATGGAACCGCTCGTGTTGAAAAATATCAAAAACACGTTCCCTTACTTCTGAAGTTGGGTGGGAAACCCCTATCTCTTTAAGCTTGTCCACAATTTCTGGGTTAACTCCCGCCACCAACGCGAGAGCATCTTCAAGGGTCAATGAACTTACAAATTCCTCGTCCTTGGAAACTTGTTGTAGAAGATCTTCAGCATCGAGAAAACGATACTCACTCCAGCTATGGATTTGTTCCAATGCCTTGTCGCGGACAAAGGCGATCTCATCCCCATGATGCACGTGCGAAAGCCACTCCATCGCCATTGAATCCTTGTTGCCACAAGCTCCAATTGTCTCCACCAAATCGAATCGAATCACAGGATTCGGCTCCAAACGAAAGCGAGCAATCAAAGGATCAAGAATTTTCTTTGCCATTTTCGTCCCAGCCCAGAGCATCAAAATAAGCCTAACCTCATACTGGGATCGGAACTTCGGGACCATAGCAAGAATTGCCGCTTGAACACACTCCACTGACTCGGGTGGAATTCCATCTCCATATTCTCCAATACAAAGGCCCGCCATCATTTCCGGCTGATGGAGTATCTCATAATTTCTCGGACGTAGCCCAAGGATTTCAGATACGATTCGGCTTGCCTTGGCCCCATCCTTGCAGCCAGGATCATGCTTCAGTGAAGCCATTGTAAACCGAATTACCTCTTGGAATTCATCCTCCAGGTACTTTCCTTCCAAAACGGCACAAGGATCAATTTGATAGGCAACAAATGACCCACACAAATATTCCATGAACGACCTATGGACAAACTCAAAAAATCCTGGACGAGACTCCCAAAGCACTCCCTTTTTCAGCACAAGGTCCCGCAGCAGTACCATTACCTCTTGGTCTGTTTCATCGTTTTCCAACAGGTCAACCTCTTCATCCAATTCCCTCAGGTTTACACCTACAAAATCTATATCGTTAAGAAATCTTGATGCTATTTTGCGCAGGAGACCCTTTGCTTTCTCAAAAAGCCGCATTTTTACTATAGGATCACTACCTGGAAATTTGATCAGGCGCTCGATCACTGAATCAAGAATTCCGACTTTGGTGGCGGGCAAACTTTTGTCTCGCGAGTTGTACAATGACAGAATCAGATTAAGCAGGAACGGGTTTTCCAGATAGTCAGCAAGCCCATCGGAATTCTGCACCAATTCCACAAAGGTTCTTGCTTTGCCTGCGTCCTGCAATGCCCGCTCGGCGATGGCCGTGATTTGCAATTGGTCGAGGCCCTTCAGCTCATAATGCTTGAACCTGGCCAACGAGGCGTGGTACCCAGTATGTCTCGTGGTGACCACCACCTTGTTGCCGACTGGAAGATCCCTCACCAACCCTTGGATTTCCTCCAATAGTCGATCATACTCGCTTCCAGCTTCATCCAAACCATCCAGCAGCAGCATTGCCTTCCCTTTCTTGATGTAGGTCTGTAACAAATCCGCTGCCAATACTTCATCCGGCAAAATGTCATCCTGCCCTTCAGAAAGATACTCGACCAGCTTCTTTTGACTATTTGCCCAGTCACGCACCCGCACAAGCACTGGCAATTGCTTTACAGGAGACCTTTTGATCTTGGCTGGATCACTGAAATTGTAACTTAGGAATTTCATCAAAGTGCTCTTCCCGGATCCAGGTTCTCCCACCAGCACCAAGAAGTCATTATCTTGGATCAGGCGCAGAATGTTGAATTCGATTTCATCGGAAGCGCTTGCCTCGAAACTGGGCTCTCTGTTAAGGGTTTGTAGCTTTGGCACGCTATAGACGGATACCTTTAGTTCCAGGGTATCATCACCCGAAAGCCCTTTCCCAAGCAAGCGAGTGTTGATATGCTTGAGATAGGACCTGCGGGCCCTCCATAAGCGAAATTGCTTACCAAACAGAGATCCCAGAAGGTTTAGCAGTAATTGTATATCCATTCTACAGAGTGATGATTGATTTAAGTGGGATCACATTTACGACAATGCTATGGGAATGTTATTCCCACATCGCCAAATTAGTCTCTATGAACCGTTGCAAGCTCATTGTCTGATTTTTCTCAGTTTTTGCTTGAGTCGTCAAATATTGGATTCTATTGTCTCTGATTGCTGTAAAAATTCTTGGTTCTGAAATGCCCCATCACTGGCCCTATTAACGATATCAACCTTGAACCAAAGTCGCAACGGATAGCTAAGAACTAGATTTGCGTGGCATTTGGTTGATGAATACGCTTCCAATATCCGGTAAAGAGTTGTTTCGTTTACTCAGCCAACGCATACAACGACCCCGACCGCCCCTTCACCTTGATCCTCACAAGCACTCCATATCTCACCAGTTTTGAGAGATGCACAGAAACCGCATTGTCAAGGTCACTGAGTTTCAAGCCATGCGGCTGCAAGCGCTGCAAGGCTGGCCCAATCGCTTTGCGTGGATCGGCTTACCTGCTTGCTTGACCACGAATAGGATTTTGTCCTTCCAGGCCAGCTCGGTCGAATATTGCTGCGGTGCAAGTTGGATTTCAAACTCGGATCCCAAGACGGAGGCCGTCGCCGACCTATCGGCCTTAACCGAAACAAGCTCCAATCCCAGCCGCTTTCAAAGGCAGGCAATGATCTTTTGAATAGGGAACGCTTGCTGGAAACAACCAGCCGATGAGTTGGCTTTTGTGGACGCGGCTAGCAAAGGTATGCAACCCGATTTTCGCCCATCGGAAAAGGAAGGAAAAGCCAGGAAAAGGAAGGAAAAGGCTGGAAAAGCTATGAAAAGGGCATTTTCATTTTTGAGCAAAAATTGTCCAGAAATGCCTACACGCTTTGGAGTCCCTTGAAAGCTTCAGCATCAAAGAACGGCTGGATTCTGTGGACGCTTTTTGGAAAGGTACTTGATTCGTTTGTTGCACGAGGGGGCAAGCCGAAAAGTGTCGGAAATGTGTCGGGATTTGTATGGAAGGATGTCGGGAAGGTGTCGGAAATGTGTCGGAAGCAACGGGAAAAGTGTCGGGAAGGTGTCGGAATGCCAATGCCGCTAACTTGTCCTGAAATAGCTATACACCTTTGGGCACCGAGCCTGAACTGGCTATACACCCTTTTTATTGAACCTAAAATAGCTATACACCACCTCTTTCCCGAACCTGAAATGGCTATACACTCGTTTTGGAAAGGTACACCATCGCAAAAAAGAAGCCGATAAGAAGAGGAAAAGTAGAGGAAAAGAAGACACGAAAACAGCAAAAGTATCGGAAAAGAAGGCGAAAAGAAGTGGAAAAGTATCCGAAAAGAAGACATTTGCCATTTTGCTACATTTTCCACCTTCGCCGACAAATCCTGTATGTGATTCCGCCCAGCTCAACTACCCTCGTCGGTGGCCTCCGCATGGATGGGCCTCTCCCATTTCTTCGAGCTGTGGTGGTTCAGGCAGACTGCAAATGACTCGATCTCCCTGCCCTTGTAGAAGGCCAAGAGGATGTCGCGGTAGCACTTCCGGGCCGATACGAGGTCATAGTAGGAGAAGCTGCTTTCCCTAGACTTGGCAGCTCCCCGCACAGTGGCCTTGAAGGTCACCCTGAACTTGAATTTGCGCTTGTAGTCAAATTCGCGCTGCCCCTTGGGAAGTCCCAAATCCGAGATTTTCTCCAATATCTCGCTTTCTGTTTCCATGCCTATTTTCTGATTTTCAAGATTTTATCTCCAACCGCCACGCCAATAGCAAGCACTAAGCCAGCAACTCAAAAACGACACCCTTGGGATCACCACACCGAATCGCATATTCCCGCAAGCTCGTTCGCTTCTTGCCTGACGGCCCACGATAGTAAAGCCGAACTACGC
>JANPHP010000399.1:0-4947 GCA_031424495.1 Bacteroidota bacterium
GGAGATTTCTTGCAGTCATTTTGGAAACAATTTGGTGGAGCTGCAATTAGTCTCCCCATTTCATTTCCAGCAACCCCGAATATTCACTATACTTTGTTGATTTATAGATATTTGCGTCGAGTAAAGTTTACGCATATGCGACGAAACGGTGCCACGCAAAATTCAATCATTCGGTAATTGTAAGAATATTATGCTGAATCGCCTGATCCAATTTTCCCTGCACAACCGCATGTTTGTGGTGGCAAGTGCGGCCTTGTTGCTGGTGTATGGCGCTTATACCTTTTTGCAATTGCCCGTCGATGTATTGCCCGACCTGAATCGCCCGCAAGTCACAATATTCTTGGAGGCCAATGGGATGGCGCCCGAGGAGATTGAGACGCAAGTGACGACTCCGGTGGAGGTTGCGCTCAACGGTGCACCTGGCGTGGAGCGGGTGCGCAGTGCTTCCTCGATTGGGATAGGCTTGGTTTTTGTGGAATTTGATTGGGAGACCGATGTTTTCAAGGCCCGGCAACTGGTGGCTGAGAAATTGCAAACGGTGCAATTTCCGGCGGGGATCACGCCCGTGATGGGGCCTGTGAGCAGCATCATGGGGCAAATCATGATGATCGGCGTCTCAGGCGACACGACCTCTCCGATGGAATTGCGCAGCTTGGCAGACTTCACCATTCGCAGGCGGCTCATGAGCATCAAGGGGGTTTCACAGGTGATCCCTATCGGTGGTGAACGCAAGCAATACCAAGTGCTGATTTCCACAGCTAGGCTCAAGCAATATGGCTTGTCGCTCAATGCTGTGGATGATGCATTGCGGCTCAGCAATGGCAATACCACTGGCGGATTTGTGAACCGCCATGGCAGCGAGGTCTTGATCCGCAATATCGGTCGGGCTGAGGATCTTGCGGATTTGAAGGCCACGGTGATCAGCAATCAAAACGGCCTTGCAGTCGTGCTGGGCGACGTCGCCGATGTGCAACTGGGCGGGGCGGTGAAACGTGGCGATGCCAGTATCAATGGCAGGCCATCGGTGATTTTGACGGTGGAAAAGCAGCCGGGCGCCTCGACGGTGGAGCTTACCGATGCGGTGGAAAAAGCAGTTGCAGAATTGCAGGCTTCACTCCCGCCCGATGTCAAGCTCAACACAAAGATTTTTCAGCAAAAAAGCTTCATCGTCAATGCATTGACCAATGTAGAAGAAGCCTTGCGGGATGGATTTGTCTTGGTCGTAGTAATCCTCCTGATCTTTCTCGCCAATTTCCGGACGACGCTCATCACACTTACAGCGATCCCCTTGTCGCTAGTGATCACAGCGCTCATCTTCAAGGCATTTGGCATATCGATCAATACCCTTACGCTTGGCGGATTGGCAATCGCAATCGGTGAATTGGTCGATGATGCGATTGTGGATGTGGAGAATGTGCACCGGCGGCTACGGGAAAACCGGCTGAAGGAAACACCGTTGCCGACGCTGGAAGTGATCTATGCGGCGAGCAGCGAAGTGCGCAATTCCATCGTCTATGCCACGATTATTGTGGTCTTGGTGTTTTTGCCGCTGTTTTATTTGCAGGGAATCGAAGGCAAAATATTCGCCCCGCTCGGCATTGCGTATATTACGTCGATTTTGGCCTCCTTGGTCGTATCGTTGACGGTGACGCCAGCACTCTGCAGCTACCTGTTGGGTGGCGAGCGCAAGTCTGGTGATCGCATCGCAATATGGCCCAAGATCAAGGGCCTCTTTTCCAAACAGCAAGCCTCCGCGGCAGCCTCGACGTCTGATGCCGAGCACCACGACACGCGACTCGTGCGGTGGCTCAAGCGCCAAGACCGCAAGTTGCTGCATTGGTCGCTGGAAAATCCGATTCCAATCATTGCCGTTGCTGTCGTGCTGATCTTGGGGAGTATCAGCATCGTCCCGTTTTTTGGGACTGAATTCCTGCCTCCCTTCAACGAGGGCTCATTCACGATCAATTTGTCTGCTGCCCCGGGTACATCTCTGGAGGAAAGCAACCGGATCGGCAAGGCGGCTGAGCGGCTGATATTGCGGGTGCCAGAGGTGCAATTTGTGAGCCGACGCACAGGCCGTGCCGAGCTCGACGAGCATGTGGAGCCGGTGAGCAACTCGGAGATCGAGGTCGAGTTGGTGGCAGATGCAAAGCGGGATCGTGGCGCTATTTTGGCGGATATCAGAACGCAATTGGGCTTGCTCAAGGGTGTCTCGGTGAATATCGGCCAACCGATTTCGCACCGTTTGGACCACCTGCTCTCGGGGGTGCGTGCACAGGTGGCGATCAAAATATTTGGCAACGATCTGGCTGAGCTGCGGCAAGATGCCCTCAGGGCGCATGCGATCATCTCCACGGTGCCCGGGGTGGTCGATGCGCAAGTGGAGAAACAGGTTTTGGTGCCACAATTGCAGATCAAACTGGACCGCGCTGCGCTGAAACGGTATGGGCTACAAGCAGGCAAGGTGGCTGAGGATCTTGAAATATTCTACAACGGCAAGGTGGAAGGCCAAATATTTGAGGGTCAACAGTCTTATGATGTCTTGCTGCGCAGCACCGATGCAAGCCGTGACAACCTTGCGGGTATCCGCAATACGATGATCGACCTACCGGATGGCGGGCAGGTGCCGCTTTACCAAATCGCGGCGATCAGCTACAATCCTGCTCAAAACAGCATCTACCATGAAAATACGCAACGGCGCATCGTGCTCAGTTGCAATGTACAGGGCCGTGATCTGGGCAGCACTGTTGCCGAGATGCAACAGCGGCTCGGCAAGGAGCTCAATTTGCCCAAAGGGTATTATCTTCACTATGGCGGCCAATTTGAAAGTCAGCAATCGGCATCGCGATTGATTTTGCTGCTGAGCCTATTTTCCTTGTTGGGGATATTTGTGGTGCTGTATGCACACTTCAAATCGGGTTTGATCGTGGCGCAGATTATGCTCAATATTCCGCTGGCCTTGATCGGAAGCGTGATTGCGGTGGTGCTGACAGGCGGCACGTTTTCGATCGCTACGCTGGTGGGGTTTGTGACGCTCACGGGTATCGCATCGCGCAACGGGATCATGATGATCTCACACTACCTGCATTTGGTACAGCATGAAGGGGAGGTATTTGGAAAAGCAATGATTATCAGGGGTTCGGTGGAACGGTTGGTTCCTGTATTGATGACGGCGATGGTTGCAGGCTTGGCCTTGATTCCGCTCACGCTCGATGCAACGGCACCTGGCAAAGAGATTTTGTATCCGGTGGCGACGGTGATTTTGGGCGGATTGGTTTCCTCTACCTTGTTGGATATTGTGGTGACGCCGGTGGTTTTTTCTGTGTTTGGCAAATCTGCACTGGCGCACATTCTTCCAAATAATGGATCGTTGCAAGCAGACCTTCCTACCTGAACCAACATTTCATTCAGCCTTTCTTCCTGATTTAGAAACCAGGTCGATCCTGTGATTTGCATAAAGTAAATCAGGGATTGTGTAATATCATTGATGGGGAAAACAAGGTCTTTTATACTTTCCCGTTATCGAAATGATTTACCTCTAAATCTAAAGCAAAATGAAAAAAGGAATACTTTTATTGTTGAGTATTGTATCGCTATTGCTATTCACCCGATGCGAAAAAGCGACACCAGAAAAAACGCTGGAAAACGCAGAAACACGCGGAAAAATCATCTCCACCTTGCTGAATGACCCCCAATATTCTGCCGAATTCATGGATTCGATGATGAAAAGTCATCATGCGATGGAAAAGATGACAGACAATCAACCCATGATGGACATGATGCTATCTGACCCCCAAAATGGCAACGCCATGATGGATAATATGATGGGGATGTGTAGCTCAGATCCGGCGATGTGCAAAACCATGATGAGCAAGACCATGGACATGTGTGAAGGCGATACATCCAAATGCAAAATGATGATGGGCGTGATGGAAACACATCCCAAAGTGATGAAATCCATGATGAATATGAGTGGCATGCAAGGCATGAAGATGGATTCGAAGATGAATAAATAGCTAACACAATATCCGGAATCAGGGAATTCCTAACCTTGAGTGCCATCATTTCTCGATGGCGTTCATAAATTTTGAAAGGATTTTATTTTTTGGGCGACAGCAGTACTGAAGACAATTCCATTTATTCTGATGCTTATGCACCACCAAAATTCCAACAATTGTACAGCTGCCTGTTTGGCATGTTTGATCGAGTGCGAAAGCTGCATCACCCATTGCATCTCACTGAACGATGCCACGCACCAAAAGTGCATAGCACTTTGTCGCGACGGTGCCGACCTATGTGCATTATGCGCAAGGTTTGAAGCAAGAGGATCGGCTTATTGTGGCGCACTCTGCAAGCTTTGCGCCGAGATTTGCACAGCATGCGCGGTAGAATGCGAAAAGCATTCAACGCATGAATGTTGCATGAAATGTGCCGCTGCCTGCAAGGCTTGCGCCGAGGCATGTGCTGCATAATGCGATGACTGATCCCCCTATCGGGCAGACTGAAAATAGGTCTGTCCGATGGCGGATTTTCAGGTGTAGTGGCGGGTGAACGTACAGGTATTTTGGTAGGCACCAAAATCCAATTTTGAAAATTTATGCCTCTCGCGAAATTTGCCCCTAGAGCTCCTTGAGATCTGGAAAAGGTATCGCACGATACAAAACCTTAAAGAATGGCAGCTTCCTCTCGGAAATCTGAGGACTTCTCACCAAAACATCTATCAAAAGAGGACAATAACGATGATTCCACCCCGTTTGAAACTATTGAAAATCATGCTTAACCGAACGGCTATGGGGGGCAGACGATGTGCTGTGCGCTTCCCACTTCGCCGATGGCTTTTGCCCTTACGGGGCTTGGGGACTTGTATTGTTTTTCCAGGGAAGGGATCTGAATATGATTCTGATCAACTTATTGTCTGAAATCCCCCCCCCCAAAAAAGCGCCCCCG
>JANPHP010000400.1:0-13986 GCA_031424495.1 Bacteroidota bacterium
GCCTACTCGTATCCATGCATGACTATTTCGACGGAAATGCCGTTTTTGAAAGGGTGACTAGATATCCCGTCTTGGGGCTAGAATATGCAAGGCAAATAAATCATAATTGGGGCTTCACTATCGCTACTCGATTTTGCATCCGCGACTATGAATATACTTCCCCCCGATTTTTCCATGTTGGATCGATCAGGTTTCGGGCAGCGCTCTTTACGGAGGCAAATCTTATCAGGCGGATGTACAGCTACAAGGGGTTTGGCATCTATGCAACTGCAGGGCTCAATTACAGATATGGTGAGGAGGTGGTCAATCAAGGTCGGAATTTTGGAGGAGAACCAATTTCGGAAATCTATTACCTGCGCGATCCAGGCATTAGAGCCGGGTTGAGGCTGCAACAAGCCTTGCCTTGGAACTTTTTAGTGGCTAGCGAACTTGCATTCACGCAATACATCTGGAGATACCTGAAGGAATGGCCTTACGCTCAAGAAGGGAAGTTGTCCACTCGCAACATGCTCACGATGCAGATCGGCTTGGGTTATCGGTTCTAGCAAATCTGCATTGAAGGACGCCGTGAAAATCCGTTTGCCAACCTTAGACACTCGCTGCTGGCTAAGGTTGGCAAACGGATTTTCTGATTGCTGGCAAACGGATTTTACCCCAGCTAATAAACCCACTTCTCCAACGCATACTTCACCGTTGAAACCGCCGATTGCCAGAAGTAGCGGCCTGTTTCGACGGCCATGCTGGGTTCCATGTAACAATTGACGACGCAGCCTTGGCATCCGGGGAGCCTTCCCTCCTGCGCGATCTCTGCCTGCACGGCTGTGCTGTGCCATAGCGCATACAACTGGCCGTCGATAGCGTGGGTTTGCAGGCCCAGGTGATAGCAGGGCAGGACGAGTTCATTTTGAGGGTTGATGACGATGGTGCTGCTGCCCGCCTTGCAGATCGGGTCGGCGACCTGATTGCCACCGGCCTTGCGCAGCTCAAGGAATGCTGTGTTGAGATAGACGCCGGGCTTGCTCGCCCAGCCTGCGAGCTGTTGCATGGTGGCTTCGCCCAGGTTGCTGCCAACGGTGTTGTACTCAAACATGGGGTTGAGGATCACGTGCATCCCCTTTTCCTGGACATAGGTTGCGTACAGCTCAGGGATCTCGGCGACATTCTGATCAGTGACCGTGAACAAGATGTCGGGCCGCTCGCCGAGCGACTGCGCGAGCGCGATGCTGCGTTGCAGGTGGCTAAAACAATCGACACGGCGGCTTGCATTGTGCCGCGCCTCATCGACGGAGTCCAAAGAAAAATGCAGCATGTCGACTAGCCCTTGAAGGCGCTCTGCCCACTTGGGGTAGAGCAAGGCATTGGTAGTGAGGGTGGTGATGAAGCCCATTTTTTTGGCAAGTGCCAACATGTCGGCGATCTCGCGGTGAAGCAAGGGCTCCCCGCCGGTGAAGTCGATGACTTTCACGCCGATGCGCTGGAGGTCGCGGAGATTTTCCTCCACATTTTGCAGCGTCACATAGGGAGATGGGCGCTCCCAGATGTCGCAAAAGCTGCAACTTGCGTTGCAGCGATAAGTCACGTAATAGTTGCAGAGGACCGGCTTTTTGTAGAGACGCATCTGGCGGCCGATCAGGATGATGAGCTTATTTCAGGTGCTTGATCAAGCTGTGAATCTTTCTGCGGAGGTCCCTGCGGTGGCAGATGAAATCCAAAAATCCATGCTCCAACAAGAATTCTGACTTCTGAAAGCCTTTGGGCAGATCCTTGCCGATGGTCTCCTTGATGACCCTAGGGCCAGCGAAACCAATCAGTGCATTGGGTTCAGCAATGTTGAAGTCGCCAAGCATCGCGAAACTAGCCGTGACGCCACCTGTAGTGGGGTCTGTGAGGATCGAGAAGTAAGGGATGTGGGCATCACTCATCATGGAGAGTTTGGCGCTCACCTTGGCCATTTGCATGAGGCTTAGCGCGCCCTCCATCATGCGTGCACCACCGCTTTTGGAGATGACGATGAGGGGAATGCGCTTCTCGAGGCAGATGTCGATGCCGCGTGCAATTGCTTCGCCCATGACCGAGCCCATCGATCCGCCGATGAACCTAAAATCCATGCAAGCGACCACAACAGGCTCGTCTTCGATCATGCCTTCACCCACACGAATGGCCTCTGGCAAATGGGTCTTCTCGATCGTCTCTTTGATGCGGTCGGGATAGTTTTTGGAATCCACAAACTCCAGTGGATCGCCCGGCGTGAGTTGAGCAAAATGTACCTCAAATGGGTTTTCGCCAAAAAGAACACCAAAGTATTCGGCTGAGCCGATGCGAAAGTGATAGTCGCATGAAGGACAAACGTAATGGTTGTCTTCCAGTGCACGGTGGTGGGTAGTCGCCTTGCATTCAGGGCATTTGCTCCACATTCCGTCTGGAGTCTCCATTTTGTCCTCAGTGCGGGTGAGGATTCCGTCTTTGACGCGCTTGAACCAACTCATATTTCAGATTGTAATTCTTCCAAAAACAGCAAATTCGAAGTTAAAGAACCTTTATCGGTTTCTCAAGGTATCCGATCAAAAATTCGAAGATTAAGCCTTTTTGCCACGGCGCGGGGCCTTGCCTTTGGGCTTGTCTTTTTGCTCGGCATAGAGCTTTTCGCAATCCTCAAGGGTGAGCGTCGCAGGCTCAGTGCCTTTGGCAATCTTGAGGTTAAGACCCTTCATTTTCACGTAGGGACCAAAGCGGCCATTGAGCACTTGAATGTCTTCGGCGATTTCCTTGATGAGCTTGTTCTTCTCGGCATTGCGCTTGTCGTCGATGATCTGCGCGGCACGCTCCAAAGTGATTTCGTAGGGATCCTCGCCCTTGGGGATCGAGAAAAACTCCTTGCCCATCTGGATGTAGGGACCAAAGCGACCGATGTTGGCTTTCACTTTGAGGCTTTCCAATTCGCCGAGGTCGCGGGGCAATTTGAAGAGTTCGACCGCCTCGTCGAGGCTGATCGTGTCGAGCAATTGATCCTTGCGCAAGCTGGCGTAAGTTGGCTTTTCGCCGCCTTCTTCTGGCGTGTCACCCATCTGTACAAATGGGCCATATTTGCCAAACTTGGCCGTCAAAGTCTTGCCCGACTTAGGATGGATGCCCAAAACGCGCTCTTTGCCGACGCGCTTGGCATTGTCCTTGGTATCTTGCACCGTCTCTGAAAAGTCCAGGTAAAAGGTGCTGATCATATTGTTCCAAGTCTTGCTGCCCAATGCGATCTCGTCAAACTCCTCCTCTACCTTTGCGGTAAATGAATAGTCGAGGACTTTGGGGAAGTTTTCGGTCAAGAAGTCGGTCACCAACATGCCGAGGTCAGAAGGAAACAACTTGGCCTTTTCGGCGCCTGTAACTTCCTTGCCTTCAGTTTTCTTGATGTCTGCGCCCTGCAATTTGATGACGCGGTAGCTGCGCTCCAAGCCCTCGCGGTTTTCCTTGGTCACATATTCGCGCTTTTGGATGGTCGAGATGGTCGGTGCGTAGGTGGATGGACGGCCGATACCCAACTCCTCGAGTTTCTTGACGAGGCTTGCTTCAGCATACCGTGGGGGATGCTTGGAGAAGCGTTCACGGGCGATGATCTCGGTGAGGCCCAGCACTTGGCCTTTGTTGAGCGGAGGCAATACGCCACTGCCGCCTTCTTCATCGTCGTCGTCGTCGTGACCTTCGGTGTACACCTTGAGAAAGCCATCAAACTTGATGACCTCACCCGTGGCGACGAGTTCCTCTGGATTGCTGCTGATGCCAACCGTGACGGTCGTGCGTTCCATCACTGCATCCGCCATCTGACTAGCGACGGTGCGTTTCCAGATCAGGTCATAGAGGCGCTGCTCATTGCGGTCTGTGCCGGCCTCAGTGGCGTTCATCTCAGATGGACGAATGGCCTCGTGAGCCTCTTGTGCATTGGAATTCTTGCCTTTGTATTGACGTGCCTTGTGGTATTCAGGGCCATATTTGCGTTTGATGACCTCTTCGGCGGCTGCGATCGCAAATCCGCTCAAGTTCACGCTGTCGGTACGCATATAACTAATATGTCCAGCCTCGTACAGGCTCTGGGCGACACGCATCGTCTGCGAAACGCCAAAGCCGAGCTTGCGGCTAGCTTCTTGTTGCAGCGTGGAGGTCGTAAATGGAGCCGCAGGCGTGCGTTTGCCGGGCTTGGTCTCTAATCCTGTGATGGAAAAATTGGCTCCGATGCAGGATTGGAGGAAGTTGAGGACTTTTTCCTCGGCGACATATTTGCCTTTGGTCTCGGCGAGGAGGCGCTGCCCACCGGGCAAGCCAAATTCGGCGACGACTTTAAATGCACTCTCACTGTTAAAGGCTTGGATTTCGCGCTCGCGCTCGACGATGAGGCGCACAGACACTGACTGCACACGGCCTGCACTCAGGCCGGAGCGCACTTTGGACCAAAGGATGGGCGACAATTTGAAGCCGACGAGGCGGTCGAGTACCCGACGAGCCTGCTGGGCATTCACCAAGTCTAGGTTGATGAGGCGAGGGTTGGCGACGGCGGCGACCACAGCCTTTTGAGTGATCTCATTGAATACCACGCGCTTGGCGACTTTGGTGTCGAGACCGAGCACCTCTGCGAGGTGCCAAGAGATGGCTTCCCCTTCGCGGTCCTCGTCAGTCGCTAGCCATACCGTTTCGGCCTCCTTGGCAAGCTGCTTGAGCTCCTTGATCACGTCTTTTTTGTCGGCCAAGACGACGTACTTGGGTTCAAAGCCGTGCTCGATGTCGATGGCGTCGTCTGCCTTGGGCAGGTCACGCACGTGGCCAAAACTGGCCCTGACGACAAAGTCACTGCCGAGGTATTTTTCGATGGTCTTCGCTTTTGCGGGAGACTCGACGATCATGAGGTTCTTCTTGGCCATGCGCTTACAGTAGAGGTGATATTAAAAACGGGGCAATGTTACAAAAAAAAAAGTCTGGCGCCGCAAGGAGATTCTGGTACATTACCGCGCACGCCCCGCGAATCGCCTGCCTTCAAGCATGTTATTTGGGCATTGCAAGGCATGAAAGTAGTTTAGGAAAGCTCATCCATCAACCACCTATCAACGGTATTTGCCACGCAGCCTGCGAATTTGCTTGCGTGCAATTCGGTTTTGATCTTAAATTGGTCGCCATTTCGAGCCAGAGATCAAGACATGGCTTGATAAAAACGCAATAAATCAGTAGCGGCTTGTTATTCAATTCATTAGGCTTTCTTATCTTTTTACCTTCAGTATTCTTTTTGTACTGGGCGCTCAACCGTGCGGGTCTTCAGGTGCAAAACCTATTGTTGTGGGTGGCGGGTTATGTCTTTTATGGCTGGTGGGATTGGCGGTTTTTGTTGCTGCTGGCAGCCTCGACGCTGATCGACTATGTCGTGGCCCAGCAGATCGACAAAAATGAGGAGGAGAAACCGCGCAAACGATGGCTCTACGTATCCCTTGTCGCGCAACTCGGCATGCTGGGGGTGTTCAAATATTTTAACTTCTTTATAAGCTCTTGGGTCGAGGCGTGGGCAAGCGTCGGAGTGCCTATGCATTTGCCTACATGGTCGATCGTATTGCCGGTAGGCATCAGCTTTTACACCTTTCAGACCATGAGCTACGTGCTCGACGTCTACCGAGGCAAGCTGGCAGCGAGCAAGGACTTGATTTCCTTTGGAGCCTTCATTTCCTTTTTCCCGCAGTTAATGGCGGGTCCCATCGAACGTGCCACGCATGCATTGCCGCAGTTCACGACACCGCGCACATTTGATTATGACCGCGCAATCCAGGGCATGCGGCTCATCATCTGGGGATTTTTCAAAAAAGTGGCGGTGGCCGACAATTGCGGGGTTTTCGTGAACGATGTGTTTACCTCGCCCGACCAATATTCCAGTTTCACCCTCCTACTGGGTGCTTTTGCATTTGCCTTTCAGATCTACGGGGATTTCTCGGGCTATTCAGATGTCGCCATTGGCACGGCCAAGCTATTTGGTTTTGAGCTGATGAGCAATTTCCGCTATCCTTATTTCTCTCGAACGATATCGGAGTTTTGGAAAAGGTGGCACGTATCGCTCTCCACGTGGTTTCAAGACTATCTCTTCATGCCGATGGCAATCCAATTTCGCAATCTGCGGAAGTGGGGCGTCGCGATTGCGGTATTTCTCACATTTGTAGTGTCGGGCATCTGGCATGGCGCGAATTGGACATTTGTGGTTTGGGGGGGCTACCATGGGTTGTTGCTTGCAGGCGAGCAAGGATTGCGGGCGATCTTGCCTTGGAAGCTGCCCGAGGCCGATGCAAAACGCACCATCTGGCAACTGCCATTGATGCTCATTACCTTTTTCCTGTCCACGATCGGCCTCGTATTTTTCAGGGCGAATTCCATCACGCAGGCCATTGATTATTTCAAGCACATGGCGGCCTTCAGCGGCGCGGGACAGCATTATTTCCCCGCAACACGCACGGTAGCCTATATCGGGATGCTACTCGTGATCGATTGGTGGTACCGCGCAGACGAGCGCGCACCACTCAAGCGTGGGCGCCTGCCCAAAATCGTGCACCAAGCGCTCATCGTGGTGCTGGTACTCACGATCATGCGTTGGTTCTTTTCCAATGAGGCTACCTTTATCTACTTCCAATTCTGATGAAAAGATTCCTCGCCAAACTCGCTTTGGGCATGTTGTCGACCTTCATCGGTTTTGTGGCGATCGCCATCACAGCACGATTTGTGCCGAGCGTGAATTGGTTTTTTTTCCAGAAGAACGAGCATGACCGCGTTTTCTACACCTTGCTTTCAATAGAAAAGGTACTCGCGCAAGGCCAGCACTTCGATGTTTTGGTTTTTGGCAGCTCGACTTGTGAAAACGCGCTCGATCCCGAGCTCTTTGGCGACCTCACTGGTTTGAGCGTGTTCAAATTTGTGACTGGTGCGCAGACTATCGACATGTCGGCCATTTTGGCAAAATACTGTGTACCAATCATGAAGCCCAAGTATGTGATCATCGACGCCTATCCTCGCTATGGCACCAACCTCACGGAGGAGGGCGTGGAGCGCGCTGTGATCAATTCGCCGGATGCAACTTCGCCGCTTACACGCACCATTTTGTCAGCCGATCCGCATTCGTTCACCACCCGTTACCTCTGGGCCGCGAGGGCGATAGGTACTGCGTTGGAGCCCTATGACGCGCATTCGATTGTCTTGAAACCTGGCGAGTTTGAAATGATTGCACCGGGCTATACACGCACGGTGAATGATCCACCTGCAATTCCCAACCCCTTTTTGGCGACGCCATTGCCCAAAGACGCAGTCCATTGCCTCAATACGTTGCGCAAGGAACTCGCCGCTACTGGGCAGGAATTGGTTACGATCATTCCCCCGCTGCAAAACATGGTGATTTATTTGGAGGATACACTCATGGTCCCTACGATTCGCCCCTATTCGCGGCCAGATACATGCTTTATGGATGGTCGCCACCTGCGTGGGGTCTGCACGCGTCCCTATACGATCGAATTGGCCGAGCGCTTCAACGCCTGGCGCGCAGCGCCGCAATCGCTGCCCGAGAAAACTTTTCCTTTCTAGGACTGATCCAAAAACAAAAGGTAGATTGCAACATGGAAACTGAACTTGTACAAATCATCCATGCCGAGGAGGACGCGGATTTTGATGAAATCTTCAGGATCCGTGAGGCGGTTTTTGAAGGCGAATTGGGCATCTCGGAGGAAGCTCAGATTGACGGCTTCGATCCGATTGCACACCATTATATACTGCTGCATTCTGGCCTGGCGGTCGGCGTCTCTCGCTGGCGTGTGACGCTGGGCGGACACATTCGGTTGGAGCGGTTGGCGGTTTTAAAAGCCTACCGCCACCAAGGACTTGGTGGCATGTTGATGGAACGAATGCTTGCCGACGTTCCCAAAAACCGACGCACATTCATCGAGTGCATCAACCATCAATCCGAGTATTTCAGTGGTTTTGGCTTTGTGGCGGAGGGTGAAGAATTTGAAACGGAAGGTATTCCTCATATTCGCATGGAGTTGCTCAGGCCTGCAATCGTTACCTGAGCGCAGGGTTTGTCCAAGCGGAAATCCATCTCAAATGAACTAAAACACGGTTTTATGGCTGAGCTTACTCCAAAGCATCAGGTTTCCCATTTACTTTTGTGCGCATTTTTCCATTGCGCCTAAGCATGCGCCTGACATCTTTGTGCTGTAATCAAACGCTACAGAACACATGATCTCCACGCAAAAAAGTCCGCTTTTCTTGATCGCTCTTGCCTTTGTCACAGGCATCGCCCTTTCCGCAGGCATGGTTTCCCCCGGCTTTTGGGGACTCGGCGCCCTGGGCATCGCTACTGCAGTACTCTTCGGATTGAGCAGACGCCGGGTTTGGCCCCATATCCACAAGGCGCTGCAAGTCGCTTTTGGCCTCAGCTTTGTATGCGCGGGCTGGGTGCTTGGCGAGATGTCTGCCGTCATTCCGCAAGATGATCCCTCATTCCAGATCGGCAATACGATCACGGCAACGGGCTATATCGTAGACGATGTGCGCCCCACACAGCGCGGCTACCGCACTGTCTTCCAGTGCGAAAAGCCTATCGTGGGCAAAGTGATGCTTTACCTGCCGCAAAGCGGCAGCGCATTTGCCACCAATGACCGTCTCACCCTCGATCTCCAACTGCAAGCCCTGCCGCAGCACAACCCCGGCTACGCCAATTGGTTGCAGCATCAAGGCATCCATGCTGCCGCAAAAGCAAGCAATTGCACGGTGATCGGTCACGAGGCAGGTATTTTGCCAATGTTTACCGATTTGCGCGGCAGTATCTGCAAGCAGATGACGGCAAGTTTTCCAGACTCATTGACGGCTGGCCTCAGCAATGCGATGCTGCTCGGCGACCGCAGCGGATTGGATACCGATCTGAAGAAGTCCTTTTCTGCGACGGGATTGAGCCATATTGTCGCGATCTCGGGGATGAATTTTGCGATCATCTACTTGGTGCTTAGCTTTTTGCTCAAGCCTCTCCTCTACTTGCGACATGGTCGGCAAATCAGGTCGGCGATTATCGTGCCGATGATGGTATTTTTTGCCTTGCTCGCAGGTGCCAATCCTGCCATCGTGCGTGCGGCGATCATGCTGAGCATGCTCGATCTCGGGCAGGCATTCTGGCAAAAAAGTAATTCGCTGAATGCTTTGGCGACCTCGGCCCTGCTTTTCTTGGGTTTTGATCCGCAGTCATTGTTTTCTCCTGATTTCCAATTGTCCTATGCGGCAGTATTGGGCATTTTGATGCTGCAAAACCCGATCCTGCACTATTTTCATCAGCGCATGAAGTGGATGCCGCGCGGCATTGCATCTGCCATTGCTGTGACCTTGGCGGCGCAGGCTGCGACGACACCGCTGGTCGCTTGGCATTTCCATTCCTTCCCCACCTATTTCCTCTTGGCGAATATGCTCGTGCTTCCACTCGTGACTTTGGTGGTGCAGATTGGCTTTGCGGGATTTGTGTTGGTGTGGATTCCAGGGTTGAACCAAGCTTGGGGCGGCGTGATGGACTTTTTGCTCTGGGCGATCAGCAGCATGGCCGACTTGATGGCGCAGCTTCCAGGAGCCACAATCACGGCATTGGAGCCTGGACAGACAGGCATTTGGGTTTTTCTAGGCCAAGTGGTCCTCGGATTCTTGGTGTTGGAGCATCGCTTCCTGCGCCGCGCGTGGGCCTACCTGCGTGGTGCAGATCGCGCGCAGCTTGCAGGCGTGGCACGCACAGGCTTGCAAGTGCGTGCGCTCGTCGTGCCTGCGGTCATGATCTGGGTATTGCTGGGATTTTTGATCGCCTAAAAAACGATTGAATCCATGAGTTGAAAGCCCTATTGTGGGCTTTCTGCATTTCAAAGCTTTGGATTGACGGCTGCGATTTGCCTCCATTCGGCCCAAATCCTTAACTTCCGCAAAAAAAGAGCATGGAAAACAATGAATTTATCCGGTACGAAGTCCTCGATCGCGTTGCCTGGATCACGATGGATCGCCCAGATAAGCGCAATGCCTTGAACTCCAAAGTCGTTTCAGAGCTGTTGATGGCATTTCAGGTGGCGGAACAATCCGAAGATGTGAAGGTCTGTGTGCTCAAAGCGAATGGAAAAGCCTTTTGTGCGGGTGCCGATTTGGACTACCTAAAGCGCTTGCAGGCATTTGACTTCGACCAAAACCTCGCGGATAGCAGCCATTTGAAGTCGCTTTTTGAGTGGATTTACAAAATGGGCAAGCCCGTCATCGCGATGGTGCAAGGGCATGCGATCGCGGGCGGAGCTGGATTGGCAACGGTTTGCGACTTTTCATTCACGGTGCCTGAGGCGCAATTTGGCTATACCGAGGTGCGGATCGGCTTCATTCCAGCGATTGTAATGATCTTCTTGATCCGCAAAATCGGCGAAACACGTGCGAAGGAGCTGTTGCTCAGCGGCGACCTCATCGACGCCGTCACGGCCGAGCGTTACAACATGATCACCAAAGTGATCGCCGCCGACACGATCGAAGACCATGTGAAGACCTTTGCAGCCAAGCTGTGCACGCAAAACAGCGGGCAATCGATGGCGATCACCAAGAAAATGCTCGGAGACGTGCAGCATTTTCCAGTAACAGAGGCATTGAATTTTGCAGCGCGCATGAATGCCAGGGCTAGAGGAAGTGAAGATTGCAAGCGCGGGATTGCTGCGTTTTTGAATAAAGAGGAGATTATTTGGTAACCATTGATTAGGAATTAGAAATTAGGAATTAGGAATTAGGAATTAGGATTGGGATAAGCTTGCATTTTGTTTGATTTAATTGCAAATTGCTCATTATATTTACAAATCAACATTGAATAGCAGTCAAATAATGAATACTGGGCGAAAAAATTTAGTTCTTGACAAGAGCTTTCTATTTGCGATTAGAATCGTTAAGCTTAGTCGGTATCTTAACGGCGAGAAAGAATTTATACTATCAAAACAGGTCTTGCGAAGCGGAACGGCTATTGGTGCCTTGGTTAGGGAGGCGCAGTATGCTGAAAGTCGGGCTGATTTTCTTCACAAACTTTGCATTGCACTTAAGGAGGCAAATGAGACCTGCTACTGGCTTGAATTGTTGGGTCACTCAAGAATCATCGAGAAACACTTTTTTGAAAACATTTTCAAAGATGCGCATGAATTGAAAATTCTGCTGGTTTCGATAACAAAGTCAACTAAAGCAAAGCGCCAAGTCGCCTAGTTCAACACCCGGCATTTCTCATTTCTCATTTCTCATTTCTAATTTCTAATCTTCACCTGTAACAAGATCAATCCTTAGTATTATCAATATGATCAGGTTATCCTATTCCGAGCGTCACCCCATTCAGCTTCCATTTGGGCACAAGTTTCCAATCGAGAAGTACAAGCTGGTGCGGGAGCAATTGGAATATTTGGGTTTGATCACTCCTGCGCAGCTTTTTGCGCCGGCGTTCATTGATGACGATGTGATCTGCCTCACGCACAGCGCGGAGTGGTGGGCGCGGGCCCGGGCGCATGCGCTTGACGACCGCGAGTACCGCCGCATCGGCTTTCCCAAAAGCGAGGAGCTGGTGAACCGCAGCATCTCCTCGGCCTCGGGCACACTGCAGTGTGCCCTCAATGCCCTGGAGGATGGCGCTGGCATGAATCTTGCAGGAGGCACACATCATGCGTTCTTTGACCGTGGAGAGGGTTTTTGCCTACTCAATGACATCGCAATTGCAGCAAATTACCTGCTGCACTATGGGCACGTGAACCGCGTCTTGGTCGTGGACCTCGACGTGCACCAAGGCAATGGCACGGCGAGTCTGTTTCGCGACGAGCCGAGGGTGTTCACATTTTCGATGCACTGCCGCGACAATTACCCCCACCACAAAGAGCAAAGCGATCTCGATGTCGAATTGCCCGCTTACACGGGTGACGAGGTGTACTTGCAACATTTGCAAGCACATATTCCGCGGCTGATGGAGGATTTCAAACCCGACATCGTTTTTTACCAATCGGGAGTCGATGTTTTGGCGACCGATCGGTTGGGCAAGCTCAGTCTTTCAAAAGAAGGTTGCAGGGCGCGTGACCTTATGGTAATTTCGCAGGCCAAAAGACTGGGCCTGCCCTTGGTGCTCGTGATGGGCGGCGGATATTCCGACAACTACGCGACCCTTGTGAATGCACACTGTACAACGTATCAATTGGTATTGGAACTGTATGAAAAATCTGGCTTCTATATTCCCTAAGTTCTTGGTGCTCATCGCACTCGTCATGAGCTTTGCTGCGGCAAAGGCCCAAGGCAGTTTTGAAGGTTCGTTCTCGTATGCAATCCGCGTTTCTGGCAAGGAGGCGCAGTCCTTTTTGGAGAATGAGCCACCTAAAAAGATGGATTTCCACATCAAGGAAGACAATTACATCATCACCCTGAGTGGCGGTCGCATTGCTCGCACGATGCTTTTCATCGGTGATAGCAACGAGACCTATATCGTCGACGCCACCAACCGCAGGGCCTTCAAAGAGACCTATTATGTAGACACTGTGAAGACCGTCCCCTTTGCAGTTGCCACAGGCAAATTGGTGGATATCAAAGGAATTGCTTGCAAGGAATTCCTCGTGGACAAGCCGAAGATCCAGGAAAAAATCTACTACTACGTGAACGACCAATACAAAGTGGACATGGCTTTGTATAATGGAATGACGGAGGCGAAAGCCGACTTCATGACCAAGGGCCTAGACGGACGCATTCCCCTCAGAAAGGTGATCAAAACGCCACTGATTACCACCGAATTGGACCTCATGTCGGTGAAAAAGACCGTCCACGATCCCGAGAATTTCCAAATCCCCAAAGGATTCAAGATCAAGAAGCGCGATCCAAGAAAGTGATTCCAATTGACAATTGACAATTGACAATTGACAATGGACAATGGACAATTGAGTGGCGTTGTCAATTGTCCATTGTCGATAATGCACCAGTAAAGAGATGCCCGACTGCATCGCGCATTTGTTAATAAAGGGGGTTTTAGCCCTGTGATTGAAAGATTTTTTCGCGCAATCCGTACTTGGGTTGCGGATTTGTTTGGGAATCGTTTAAGGATCATTCAATCTTCACAGCTTTTAAAACACCTTATGAAACAGCTTTCAAAATCGGTCACCACGGCGGCCTACCAAGATGCCAGCCTCAAGAAGGATGGCACCCAGACCATCTACTTGCGGCTCACGATTGAACGCAAGATAAAGACCTTTCCTACGGGAATAGCCATCCCTGCAAAGTTCTGGGACAAGGCCAAGCAACAGGTGAAGCTCAATGTGTCGGGGCTTCCGAATGGCAGGGAGATCGCGGCCAAGCTCGCTGCACAAAAGGCATCCCTCGACAAGCTCATCCTCGAACTGCAAGCCAAGGGCGAGTCGGTGACTTTCGCGGCGGTGGAAAGGAAGTTGTCGGGCGGCTCCAAATCCAAGTTGATCGACTATTGCATCTGGCGGCGGGACTGCGAGGCTGCGCAGGTGGCACCCGGCACCGTGCAGGGGTACAATTCCTACATGGCCTCGATCAGGCGGTTCGATCCCGTGATCGAGCTTGCAGAAATCACAACCCGATGGCTGGAGGAGTACCAGGAATGGCTGTTCTCGTCAGGGAATTACAAGAGCAACAGCATCCTCTCCATGATGACTTACCTGAAAAAGATCATGGCCTACGCGACTAAGCATGGCGACATCCAAGCCAACCCATTCATCCACATGAAGAAGCTGAAATGGCAGACGGTGGAAAAACAATACCTCACCAGCGAGGAACTCACCCGCCTTCTCAAGATGTACCTTTCAGGTTCATTCCGCTCTGAGAAACTCCCTGCAAAATACAATTTCGGCGGGAGGGATTCGCACCACAATTGCCTCCAACAATTCCTTGCATCCTGCTTTTGCGGGCTGCGGTTCTCGGACATCGCGAAATTGAGGCCCGGCGATTTCCACGGCAACT
>JANPHP010000401.1:0-11615 GCA_031424495.1 Bacteroidota bacterium
CGTGACCCGTCCATCCCAAAAAAACTCATTGGCCCAAGCCAGATTCACAATCGCCATTGCATTCATATTGCCGACGAGGTGATCGATGCCCTCACTGAACTGCTTGCCATGATCGCTGAACGCATTAGCCTGTGCATGGCAGGAGCTACAGCTCTGGGTATTGTCGCCGCTGAGCAGGGGCTCGTAAAACAGTTTGCGACCGAGCGCCACGCCCTGCACAGTCGTCGGATTTTCCGGTGGGATGGTAATGGGGGGCAGGTTTGAGGGCACCTCGATCGTCAGGGGCGTGGCTTTGCCAAAATTGACAAGTGGCGGCTCCGAGCCATCGATTTGGCAACCACTGAGGCATGAGGCCGCAGCAAGCACACTGGCAAGGAGGAGGCAAGAGAAATTACGCTTGGCGAAGGAAGGCATCAAGGTCATATTCAAATCTAAGCTTGAAACAGCATTGATGAAAATGATTTGCGTCAAAAAAATGACGGCAAGCCGACTCAACCGCGCAACTTGTCGAGCAGGTTGCTGAGCATTTCCAGTTCATCGTCAGTCAGATTGCCGAGACTCTCGTCCACAGACTTCATCACAGCATCCATTTCCCGCAGCTTGGCCAGGCCCATATCGTTGATCAATACATTCGCTTGGCGGCGATCGCTTGGGCAGGTTTTGCGGTCCACGAGTCCCTTGGCCTGCAGTTTGTCCACAAGACGGGAAGCATTGCTCATCTTGTCTAGCATGCGCTCAGTGAGCAAGGTGATCGTCGCCGGATTGGGATGTTGTCCCCTCAAGATGCGCAAAATATTGAATTGCTGAATTGTGACGCCAAACTGCTTGAGCGACGAGGCCTCCTGAGAGTTGATCCAATTGCTGGTATAAATCACATTGACAACCGCTTTTTCAATTGGGCTCCGGAACTTGCTTTGTACGATTGCCTTCTCGATTTCCATGGGGTGAATGACCTATACTTCTTTTGATTCAGGATCAATGCATGCAAAAGTCGTCAATATTTTTGAAACATGCCCATTCATCTCCGATTGCAACCCCGTGAGATGGGCAAACTTCCAGCAAATGAAGGGCTTGGCTGGGATTCTTGCAAATCATTGTCGCGACACTGGCATTTCAAATTCATTCTGCTTATTTTCAGGAATCGTGCAGGTCATCATGGCCTCCTGAGTCGCCCACCTTGGCGACCCGCGTAAAATTCGTTTTCTATCGATCCCCTTAATCGAAAAAAGCTATGAGAACGTTTGAAACTAAAGACATCAAAAACATCGTCTTGGTCGGCAGCACCAAGTCTGGCAAGACCACCCTTGCCGAAACGATGATGTATGAAGGCGGAGTACTTAGCCGGCGAGGCACGGTCGAGGAAGGCAACACCGCCTCTGACTACACAGAATTGGAAAAGGAAAAAGGCTACAGTGTCTACGCTTCGCTCCTGCATACGGTCTGGCGAGACACCAAAATCAACATCATCGACACTCCGGGCAATGACAATTTCATCGGTGAGTTGCTCGCAGCCTTGCGAGCAGCCGATACGGTGGTCATGGTGCTGAATGCAGCTCATGGCGTAGAGATCGGTACCGAGATCATCTGGCGCCACGTGCGTGCCTCGGGCAAGCCCCTTTTGCTCGTCGCCAATCAGGCAGACCATGAAAAAGCCGATTTCGATCAATTGCTCGAGCAAGCCCGCGCCACTTTTGGCAGCGCTGTGGTGCCCATGCAATTTCCCGTCGATCAAGGCAGCGGATTCAGCAGCATCATCGATCTGCTCAAAATGACCCAATACCGATTCAAAGCCGACGGCGGCAAGCCCGACAAGCTTGCTATCCCCGCCGCACTCGCAGACAAGGCCAATGCCTGGCACAACACACTTGTGGAGGCGGCTGCTGAGAATGACGAGAGCTTGATGGAGAAATACTTTGAGCAGGGATCGCTCGACGAAGACGAGATGCGCCAAGGTCTGCGCTTGGGCATGATGAAGGGCAGCATTTATCCGCTGTTTGTCGTGAGCGCCAAGCACAACATGGGCAGTGGCCGCATGATGGGCTTCATCGGCAATGTCTGCCCGACGGCCGCCGATGCCCCGATCATCCCCGCGACCGATGGCCGCGAGGTCGCTTGCGAGAGCAAGGGCTCCAACAATCTTTTCATTTGGAAAAACACGACCGAGCAGCACCTGGGCGAAGTGACCTTTTTCAAAGTACAATCCGGAGTCGTGCATGCTGGTGACGACCTCCAAAATGCCCGCACTGGGCACGTCGAGCGCTTCGGTCAATTATTCGTGGCCGAAGGAAAAAAGAAGCACCATGTCGAGCTGCTCCATGCTGGCGATTTGGGGCTTACTGTGAAACTCAAAGACGGCCGCACCAACGATACTTACCATCCAAAAGGCGTTGAACTCGCCTTTGAGCCGATCGCATTCCCCTCTCCACGCATGCAGACCGCCATCCGCGCACTCAGCAAAAACGATGAGGAAAAAATGGGCGAGGCCCTGCACGCCCTCGCCCACAACGACCCGACCTTGATCGCCGGCTACCGAGGCGACATCAAGCAGACGCTGATCCATGCACAAGGCGAGATGCAGCTCATGGTCGTGAAGACCATCCTCGAAAAGCAATACAAAATCCCCGTGGAATTCGTCAAGCCCCGCATCAGCTACCGCGAGACGATCCAAAGCCACGCCATCGCGAGCTACCGCCACAAAAAACAGACGGGCGGCGCGGGTCAGTTTGCAGAGGTACACCTGCGGGTCGATCCATACGTCACGGGTGTCGAGCCGCCGACCGAGCACAAGGTGCGCGAGACGCACCTGCTCGATTTGGACGGCGGTGGCAAGCTGGAATTTCTCAACTGCATCGTGGGTGGCGTGATTGATGCGCGGTTTGTGCCCTCGGTTTTGAAAGGGATTTTGGAGAATATGACTGAGGGCCCGCTCACGGGTTCGCCCGTGCGCGACGTGCGTGTCGTTTTGTTTGACGGCCGCATGCATCCTGTCGATAGCAATGAGATGGCTTTCAAGACCGCAGCGAGCCATGCTTTTCAAGAGGCATTTCTCAATGCGCGGCCCAAATTGCTGGAGCCGATCATGGAGATCGAGGTACATACCCCCGACGACGTGATGGGCGAGGTCATGACCGACCTGCAAAACCGGCGTGGCATCATCCAAGGCATGGATGCGGCAAACGATTACACAAAGATCAAAGCCAAAGTGCCGCTTGCAGAGCTCTACAAATATGCAAACGCCCTGCGCTCCATCACCCAAGGCCGCGCGCTGCATTCCAATACCTTTGCAGACTACGCCTTGGTTTCGGAGGCCCAAAAGGATCAGATCGTTCGGGACATCAAGGCGGCGGTTGAGGAGGGTGAGGAATGAAGGATTAGAAATTTTGGATCACTCGGCAATCGGAGTGGTTTTGGATGGTGTTATTTCAATGCCATTAAGTTAAGGATATAGCCTTTTCGGTTGAAAGCGCAGAATTGCCATTTTCAGCTTGCATAGTCCGAAGGACTTAAACGTGGATAGCCCCCGGTAGAACCGGGGGTTGAATGCGTTTTTTTAATTGTCAACCCCGAAGGCGGTTGAACGTGAACACAATCCAATATTTCACAAATCATGTTCAATGCGCCGCGGCGTATTGATCTGGATATGCTATTGCTGACCGTGGGTTTTACCCACGGCTATCCCCCATGAACGCGCCGCGGCGTGTTCAACGAAAGCACCAGGACGGGTGCGTTTTCCCTTAACTTAATGACATTGGGTGTTAATTGTGAATTTCGGGAGGAGGTGAGCCCCGATTGCGAGCTGTTTTTGTTCGGGAATGCATCATTTTTGACCATTTCCACCGCTTCGCAGCTACATCGATGATTTCTGTGCATTTTGCATACAATTCGCAGCTTATGAATCGATTGCAGTTTTCCATTTGTCTCTTGCTTCTGTTTTTGGGTTCCACAAATGCTCTTTTCGCCCAGAGTCCGGCATTGGACTGGGCGATTGCTGCGGGCGGTGTCGGCTTTGACATCGGGAGGGCGGTTGCCCTCGACGCGCAAGGCAATGGCTACGCGGCAGGCTTTTTTCAAGCGACTGCCGACTTTGACCCTGGCGCGGGCACGCTCGCGCTCACATCTGCGGGGGACAATGACATCTTCGTTCAAAAGCTCGGCCCGAGCGGCAACCTGATCTGGGCGCGCAGCATGGGCGGCACCATGGTCGACGAGGCCAAGGGCGTCGCTGTCGATGCAGCCGGCAATGTCTATGTCACCGGCCGCTTTTCGGGCACGGTCGATTTTGATCCGGGCGTCGGGGTCGCAAGCGCCACAGCAGTCGGGCAGACCGACAGCTATGTGCTCAAGCTCGACGCCAATGGCAATTTTGTTTGGTACAGGCAGATGGGCGCCGCAGGTGCTGACGAGGGCACGGCCTTGGTCGCCGATGCCAGCGGCGTGTACACGATCGGCTATTTCCAGGGCACGATGGATTTGGATCCGGGCGCGGGCACCAATGCGGTGACCTCGATGTCGGGCACCTTGGATGCCTGGGTGCAGCACCTCGATGCGAGTGGCGCCCACGTTTGGGGCTGGCGATTGGGCAGCGACGGGCTCGACTACGGATTTGGCATCACGTTCGGCGCGAATGGCAGCGTGTATGTGACGGGCTGCTTTCAAGGCACTGCGGATTTTAATCCCGGCGTCGGCACAGCCAACCTCACGGCCAATGTCGGTGCGACATCCGCCTATGTCTTGGCGGTGGATGGCAGCGGCAATTATCAGTGGGCGAGCCAAATCGGCGTCGCCGACTATTGCATCGGCTACGCGCTGGCGACCAGCAACAGCGGGGCGGTCTTCGTCACCGGCGGATACAATGGTACCAATATGGACTTCGACCACGGTGCAGGCAGCGACTTGCACACTAGCAGTGCCTCCTACGACGTATTCGTGAAAAAATTTGATGCGACGGGCGGCTTTCAGGGCGCTTGGACTTTTGGGGACCTGGGCGACGACTATGGCTATGCCATCGACGTCACTGCAGACGATGCCGTCTACTTCACGGGCGGCTATGGAGCCACCGTGGATTTTGACCCGAGTCCGTCGGGCACCTATTCCATCACATCCTTCAACAATACCTTTGACATGTTCATCGAGCGGATGGATACTGCGGGCAATTTTCTCTGGGCGCGGTCCATCGGCGGTGGCGACATCGAGTATGGTTTTGGCTTGGCGGCGGATGCTGCGGGGCATGTGCTCACGACGGGCTGTTATGGGCAGCAGGTCGATTTTGACACCGAAGCAGGCGTGTACAATCTGAGCACGAATGGCGCAGCAGACATTTTTGTACACAAGCTCAAGCAATGCCTGCCAAGCAGCGACACCGTGACTTTAAGTGGATGCGACAGTTTGGATGTGAATGGGCAGACCTTCACGACATCCGGCACCTATACCCAGACGCTGACCAATCTCACGGGTTGCGACAGCACGCTCACGCTTTTGCTCACGATCGGGCAGACGAGTTATGCCACGCTGATGGATACGGCTTGCTTCAGTTATTCCCTCAATGGATACGACTATGACAGCAGCGGCATCTACATTCAACAATTGACGAATTCTGCTGGCTGCGACAGCATCCTCACGCTGGAGCTTGTGGTGGACACGGTACGCTACCAGTTTACTTGGAGTTTTGTCTCCATGTTTTTTTATGATGCTCCAGGAGCCACGTTTGAGTGGTTGGATTGTGTCCAAAACACGATCATCGCAGGATCTACGGATAGCACTTTCTACCCACCCTACCCGAGTTTTTTTGCAGGAATTATCACACAAAATGGTTGCACCGATACCACAACTTGCTACCAATTGTTTGTGGGCGTGAAAGATCCTCAACTCGGATATCCCGTTCAACTATTCCCCAACCCCAGCCAAGGCGCATTTGTCCTTGATTTGGGCGGAATGCCGGGCACGATCCAAGTTGAAATTCACAATATGCTGGGGGAATTGATCTACCAAGCACCCTACCAGCAGGGCGAGCAATTGTCGATTGATGGTCCCAGCGGCTTGTACTTCGTTTCCGTACGCAATGATGAGGGTAGCCAAAGTCTCAAAATGCTCAAGGAATGAAAAAAACGGTGCGCTTGTTTTGGCTTGGGTGGATGATGTTGACCATGGGAAAGTTGCTTGCCCAAAATGTCTATAAGGACCGCTTGTACCAATTTCTCTCCTTTGAAGCGATTCCTACTTGGACGGGCGTCGCCACCGATTGGGACAAGGCCGAGGCGCAGCTGCACCTCTATGACAGCCAGCAATACAAGGGCCACGCCCAGTACATCTCGGTCGCCCTCAAGACGGGCATCACATTCGCCCAATTCAAAGAACAAGTCCGCACGCCGAGCAAGCGCAAATACATGCCCTTTTTCCTCTTTGACTTGCGTGGCAAGCCGCCCGTGATCGATGGCAAGTCCTACACGTGGGCGCTCAGGATCGAGGACTATGCCTACCAAGACAATGCGGCGCAGATGACCGCGACCACCCTGCGCTTGCTGCGCAGCGTGACGGCCTACATTCGCGCCGCAACAGGGCTATCCACCAACGGCATCATGATCCTCGCCACCAATCCGCAGAGCCAGCCCAATGTCGACATCGCGCCCGCTGTGAATCAGGCGGGTCACCCGCACCGCACGGTGAGTCAGTTGCTCGCGCTCATGGGCGGCAAGGCCGTGCACGTGCTCAACCCAGGCACGGGCTACGGCTACCTGCGCTACGTGCCGGCAGGCGAGGAGGCGACTTTCAAAGCCACCGCCCAAGACATCGTGGTCTATGCACGCATGCCTGCACGCGTGCCCCCGGTGAACGGCATCATCACCTTGGAGCCGCAGACCCCGCTTTCCCACGTGAATTTGTTGGCGAAAAACCGGGGCACCATCAACCTCTACGCCAGCGACACCGCCAGCTTGCCCGGCCTGCATGCCTTGCTTGACAAGCTTGTGAAACTGGAATGCACCGATCAGCGCATCACCCTGTACGCCGCGACCGAGCAGCAAGCGCAAGCTTATTGGGACAAGCACCACACACAAGTATTGATCCCATCAGCGATCACTTCGGAAACGCAACTGCTCGATCTCGCGACCGTCGATCCTGCTAAGCTCACGGCCAGCCTCGTCGGTGCCAAAGCAGCAAACTATGGCCGCCTGCAACGGCTCCTCCCCGCCAATGTGAAGCCCGGTTTTGCGATTCCTTTTTTCTACTACCAGCATTGCATTCAGCAGGCAGGTGCCGCCAGTAAGATTGTGACCTTGGTTGCCGAGTTGCCGGTGCTGAACCCCGAGCAGATCGAGGTACGCTTGGCTGAGATTCGCCGGTCGATCCAAGCCAGCAACTTGGCACCCACTTTTTTGGATGCCGTGCAGCAGCTCGCCCGCGAGCACTTTCCGGCCAAGCGCATTCGCTTGCGCAGCTCCACAAATTGTGAAGACCTGCCGGGCTTCAACGGTGCCGGACTCTATCTGAGCAAAGGCGTCGATCCTGGGGAAAACAACAAAGCCCTCGAAAAAAAAATCCTTGAGATCTATGCGAGCATGTGGACGCCCACAGCCTTCGCCGAGCGCGAATACTACGGTATAGACCACACCAAAGCCATGATGGCCATTTTGGTCAACGAGGCTTACAGCGACGAGTACGCCAACGGGGTCGTGCTCACCATCCCCGGCAAGAGCGGCTATGCCATCGCCGTCAATACGCAGTGGGGCGACTCTGCGGTCACCAATCCCGAAAGCGGGCAGGTGCCAGAGGCGCTGCTGTTTCAGTCATCTAGCAGCAACGCATTCACCACCGAGTCCAAATCCAGCATCCACGACATTTTTCTCGAACCCAACCAACTCGGTCTTTTGCTGAAACTGAAGGAGCTATCAATCAAAATCCACGAAGAATTCACGGCGCTCTATGCACATGATGCCAAATCAGCCTACGGCGTCGACATCGAATTCAAAATCGTGCTTGAGCCCTATCAATTCAAAATCTACATCAAACAAGCGCGTCCCTTGGGGCAAGTGCTACCTGAATAATCGATGAAAACGTTGCTCATTCCCCAAAAGTCGGATTTGGAAAGGGATCGTGTCGCCGCCGCTTGGGAGCAGGCAGGCGGCAAGGTCATGCGTGTCGATCGTTTTTGGGAGCGACCAGATTTGGCGGCGGTAGAATCTGTCGCGATTTATGGGAATGATACCTTTGCCCTCGTCTTGGCGCAGGTCATGGGGGTGGCGTTGGAGACGCCCGACGACGCGCTACTCACAAGTCTTGCTCACCGTTGGACGCAGCGCAAGATCGTGCAAGCATCCTTAGGCGTGCTGGAACCGGGTCATTTTCCTTGTTTTGTAAAGCCTGTGATTCCCAAGCAATTCAAGGCCAGCGTCTATGCCAGTCTTGCAGATCTGCAGGCGCAGACCGAAGATTTGCCGGATTCAGAGGAGGTTTTGGTTTCCGAAATAGTGCACTTAGAGGCCGAGGCGAGGGCTTTTATTTTGGAGGGGAATGTGCTTTCCGTGGGCGTGTATGAAGGCGAGGCGGATGCGGGAATGGCATCGGAATTTTTGAAGGAATTTGCCATCGCGCACATTGCGGAGCTGCCCCGCAGTTATGTCGTCGACGCTGGATTCAATGCCGCGTTGGGATGGTTTGTGCTGGAATTCAATTCGGCATGGGGGGCGGGCCTCAACGGTTGCCTGCCAGCGGATGTGATTGCGGGCATTGCTGCGGCGACTGGGGAGTCTGGCGTGGACTAGTCGTGCATGATGCCCAAGCTAGCCTCGATGCCCTTGCCCTGTAAGCGCAGCAAATAGTGGCCCTGCGGGAGCGCACCTAAATCCACCTCCAAAAACTGCTCGAAGGCCTGCCATTGCCATTGCCCTAGATTTCGCCCAGTCACATCCCATAGACTCACGCTGAGCGTTTGGGTCGGCAACTCCGATGCCCGCAAGTGCAGCATCTCCCCATCACCTACGGGGTTGGGAAATGCCAAAATGCGGGTCGCAAACTCCTGCGGCGGATTGCTAGCCACCGTGGCGAGCTGCGTCAGCGTATTTTGATAGCGCGTTTCCAAAAATGGCTTGATCCCATAAGGCGTGTGCCCATCGACCGTGCCCGTGAAGCCCAGTTCAAATTCGGAATAGGTGTAGCCATAATCCAGCGTGCGAAACGTATCCGCAAGCGCAGCCGCGCCAATGAGGTTTTTCAAAAAGTCGATGCGCGGGAAAATCGAATCCGGCCGCGTGATGTGCCGCGTCACCGAGTCGAGCACATCATAATAGTAGGCCTCAAAAGCAGGCACGGCAAGCAGTTTGGTTGCAAGCGGGCGCGGTTCGCTATGCGTGAGCCAATCCCGGCAATCTCGCGTCGCCCAGTTTCGCTGCACCCAATCCACACCGAAGGTATTGTCGGTGTCATAGGTCACAAACTCAAATTGGCCACTTGCGAGGTTGTGGTAGAGGAAATAGTTGTTTTTGTTGTAACCATAGTCGTCCCAATTGCCCGTCGCCACATCGATTGCAAGCGCTTTCATATAGGCCCGTGCATCCAAATAAAGGGGGATGTCTGCAGCAAAACTTGCGTCGGGCACGCGATTGAGTTGGGTGATCAGCGTCACCAAGTCGGTATAGTCATCCAGCGAATCATTGGTTTGTAGGTCATAAGCGCGACCTCCCGTCGCGCTGCTGCTCTGGATGTTTTTGTAGGCCTGTTGGTTGGCGCCTTGGTAGACGAGGTCTGCCGGGTAGGTGCATTTGTAAAGGTTGCCAGCATTCTCCCCAAAAACTCCTGCTAGCCATCCCTTGTCCAATTCCTCCAAGCAAGTATAGAGCCCGTGATAAACGTCATTGACATAGAGCCGCACAAAAGTGGTGCGGCGTGTCGGCATTCCAGATTTGCCCCAGACCTCATAAAACAGCTTTTCGCGTATCATGGTAGGGTCGTTGTGCTGCCCATTGAGGTTGAGTTTTTTCGCGCCTTGGTAGCGACGACCAGGCGCAAATTCATTGATGCTGATTTTGAATGACTTTTTGGCCGCATCGCGCGACGTGTTGCCACGCAGGCGCAGGCCCACCTGTGACACGGTGTCGCGCACGAACCCGTCGTCAAAAATCATGTCCGCGGCGTAGTAGTGCGTGTCGTAGATGTTTTTGTAGATCGAATCGAGCGAATCAGCTGCGATGCTGATGTAGATGCTCGATACACGGTTGTCGTCCCAAAGTGCCGTCGAGGATTGTGCCCGCCCAACAATCGCGGTCACGGTCAAGAACAGGAATGGAACCAAGTGGCGAACCATTTTGAAACGAAGCATAATGCGAAGATGCACAAGAAACGCGAGTTGGGGCATTGTAAATGCTCCTGCATGAAGATCTAAGCCCTGAAAAAGAGAAAAATATAAGCAATTTTCAGCCCATTCACCGGCCTAAAAAACCTTGGATGCGTAAGAAATTTAAGATCGGTAACGATTTAGATTGTGTCGAGACGCGCAAACAGCAAGCAATGGCTAGTAAGAACCTCGTAAGATCGGGGTTGCGCACCCCAGATAGATGCTGCATCTTTACATCAAGCAAGAGCAAGGATTAGGGGACTCCCACATGTTGGTTGAGGCCCCTAATTTATTTTCGCAGAATTGAGCAGAATTGAGCAGAATTCTCAGAATTTCCAGAATCGAGCATCGTGATGAATTCTGGGTGGCTAGTTATTCTTAAGCAATTCCCTAACCACACAGAATTCAACACAGCGAATGATTCGGGAAATTCTGTAAATTCTGATTCAGAATAGAGCATTGTGTAAAATTCTGTGTGGCAAGCAATTCCTAACCACACAGAATTCAACACAGCGACTGATTCGGAGAATTCTGTAAATTCTGCTCAAATTATGCTCTAGTTCTGCTCTTATTTCGACAGCTTCTTGAACCCCGTGTACTTGTGCAAAACCTCTGGTAGATCCACGCTGCCGTCTTCGTTTTGGAAGTTTTCCATGATAGCGGCCATGATCCTGGGGAATGCGAGGGCCGATCCATTGAGGGTGTGGCAAAGCGTATTTTTGTTGCCGTCTTTGTAGCGCAGCTTGAGGCGATTGGATTGGAAGGTCTCAAAGCAGGAGACCGAGCTCACTTCCAACCAACGATTTTGGGCGGCAGACCAGACCTCAAGGTCATAAGTCTTGGCGGATGCAAAACCCATGTCGCCGCTGCAGAGCAGCAAGACGCGGTGATGCAAGCCGAGCTTGTCGAGCAGGCCACGGGCGTGCTCCAGCATGACTTCATGGCGCTCATAAGACGTGTCGGGATGGGCGACCTCGACAATCTCGACCTTGTCAAATTGATGCAGGCGGTTGAGGCCACGCACGTGGGCGCCATAGGCACCCGCCTCGCGCCTGAAGCATTGCGAGTAGCCGCAGTTTTTGATCGGCAATTGCTCCACGTCGACGATCACGTCGCGGTACAAATTGGTGATCGGCACCTCTGCGGTGGGGATCAGGTACAATTTGTCTTCCGGCACATAATACATCTGCCCCTCCTTGTCGGGGATTTGGCCGGTGCCGTAGCCCGAGTCCTCATTGATCATGAGGGGGGGCAGGATTTCATAATAGCCAGCGGCGATCGCCTCGTCGAG
>JANPHP010000402.1:0-21158 GCA_031424495.1 Bacteroidota bacterium
CTGGATTTGGGGCGTGGCCGGATTGTTGGCGGTGGGATGTGTGGCGGGCATTTGGTATTGGAGGAGAAGCCGTGGCCGAGGCGGGCGATGACGATCACATGTAGGTTACGAAATCAACGCTAATAATTGGATCGTGTAACATCCTGCCTGCCTTGCCTGAAACTACACCCTCGGAAACCTGCATCGCAATCCGAAATAGTGATACATTTCAGAATCCCACGCATCATGATCCATTCTGATTGTTGAAGGCGGCATTGGCAATTCCCCTACTCCAAAGGGTCTGAAATCCATCGACTCAAGCAATTTTGTATTCCTCCAACTTGCGGTAGAGGGTGGTGAGGGCGATTTGCAGCAGACGGGCGGCCTCGGTTTTGTTGCCTTTGGTATGCACGAGCACTTTCTGGATTTGGGCCCGCTCGGCGGTCGCCAGCGAAAAAACCGATAGCTCGGTGCTCGTGGGTGCCTCGCTCGGCAATTGCAGCTCGATGGGCAGGCTCTCCACGCCCAACATGGCGCCATCCTCGAGGATCACGCTCCGCTCGATGAGGTTTTTGAGTTCGCGGATGTTGCCGGGGAAATTGTGGCGCTTGAGGGTGTCGATGTATTGCGCAGTGCAACCGATGATTTTCTTGGCCATTGTGCGGGCGAAGCCTTGCAGGAAGTATTGGGCGAGTTGATCGATGTCTTCCAAGCGCTCCCGCAGGGCGGGCAGCCGAATCTGGAAGACCGACAAACGATAATAAAGGTCACTGCGGAACAGCCCGCGCTCAATTTCCCTGGGCAGGTCGCGGTTGGTGGCTGCAACCACGCGCACATCGACCTTGGTGGGTTTGGTATCGCCGATCCTGAGCAATTCGCCCGTCTCCAAGACACGCAAAAGCTTCGCTTGCAGCTCCAGCGCCATCTCACCGATCTCATCCAAAAAAATGGTGCCGTGGTGTGCCTCTTCAAAGAGGCCCTTGGTGTCTTTGGTGGCTCCTGTGAATGCGCCCGCCCTGTGCCCAAACATCTCGCTCTCCAGCAAGCTTGCGCTGAATGCTGCGCAGTTGATCGCGACAAAGGGCTTGCCCGTGCGCGCACTCGCTTGGTGGATCGCCTGTGCAAAAACCTCCTTGCCCGTGCCGGTCTCGCCAGTGAGCAGCACGCTCGTATCTGTGGGCGCGACCTTGCGCGCAAGCGCAACGGCGGCAGCCAAGGCACCCGACTTGCCCACGATGCCCTCAAAGGAAAACTGGTTGCCGAGTTGTTTTTGCAAGCTGCGCACTTGCTTTGCCAGCTCCACCTTTTCCACGGCCCGGCTCAGCAGGGGAATGATGCGGTTGTTGTCGTCGCCTTTGGTGAGGTAGTCAAAGGCCCCATTTTTCATGGCTTGCACGCCGTCGGGGATGTTGCCATAAGCAGTGAGCAAAATCACCTCGACGATGGGATACCGCGCCTTGATCTGTTGCACCATCTCCACCCCATTGCCATCGGGCAACTTCACATCGCACAAAACCACGTACAGGTCCACCTGCTCGAGCTTTTTGAGCCCAGCCTTAAAATCGCCAGCCTCGTGCACCTCATAGCCCTCCAATTCGATGATGCGTGCCATGAGCTCGCGCAGTTTCTTTTCGTCATCGATGATCAAGACCTTTTTCATGGGGCGATATTGGGTATTGTGGGCAAAGGTAGGAAGTGTGGGCCGTCACGATTCCTTCATTTTTTATGTCACCTTGGGGCAAAGGTAGCTTCTCAAACGAATTCCCGACCATCAAGCTGGGTGTTGCACACGCGCTCAGGCCACTTGCTCCACCAAAAAATCCTTCACATTCCGCGTCTCCACGTCAAATCCTATTCCCAACAAAACCACCTTTTTCCCTCCACCCACATATTTCAAATGATACGCACGATCCTTGATTTGCGCCATGGCAGAGGTAGCGTCGCCGAGCTTGAATTCGACAATGTAGACATAACCCTCGGTGGTGATTACGGCATCGATGCGGCCAGTATGCGTGAATACTTCGGCATGGATATCGTAGCCCAGCAGTCTCAATACCAAGTAAAACATGGTATGGTAGTACTTTTCGTAGTTTTCAATGCCCGCATCGCCCGCAGGTTGTATCGGGTAGGCGATGCCTGCAAATAACGATTTCAGGGATTGCATGAAGGCCTCTACCTCCCCGATGCGCAGGTGCGTTGCCATGCGCATGACGAGGGTATCGGTTTTTTGCTCGCCTTTTTCTGAAAACTCAGCGAGCAGGTTGGCTGAGAAGGCATTGGCGACTTCCTTGTTGGGAAAGTCGAGGGTCGCAGTCTGTGCGAGGTCGTCGATCTTTTTGATGGTGAGATAGCCCGTCTGGAAAAGAAGGGAATTGATCTCCATTTGCGGTACATCAAACTTGTTGAGAGAACGCAGGTGAACAACGCTGTCCTCCAAATCAAAGATGCTGTATGTGCGCATCCGTATGAGCTTCATGAGAAAGGTCGGTGTGCCGGTTGCAAACCAATACTCCCCAAATCGATTCTTGGAAAACAAATTGAGTATGGAAAATGGATTGTACACGTCATGTTCCCCATCCCAGCTATATCCATTGTACCAAGACTTCATCTCCGCCATCACATCCGGAAAAGTTCCAGACCACTTTGCCTTCAACCGCTCCAAGTGCGTTGGGAAATTATGCTGAATCTCCTCCAAGGTATAACCCAACATTTGCGAATAATCAGTGTCAAGCGTAATGTCTTGCAGATGGTTCAGGTCGGAAAAGATGGACACCTGACTGAATTTGGTGACTCCCGTCAGCATGAGGAAGGCGATATGGGCGTCGTTTGTTTTAACGATGGAATACATATCCTTCAGCGTTTTGCGGTTCTTATTCACCAACTCCAGGTCGTCGATGTTGTCGATCAAGGGTTTGTCGTATTCATCGACCAGAATCGCCACTTTTTTCTCCTTGGACACCAACTTTATCAGTTGCTGCAACCTTCCTGCATTGGTGCCTTCTGTGAGTTGCACCCCATAGCCTTCTGCGATTTCCTCCAACGCCAGTCGAATGCCTTCCTCGAGATCTGTAGCGCGCTTGGAGATGCCTCCAAAATCCAGCAAGATCACAGGCTGGGGTTCCCAATCGATCTTATCGTGTATCCACAAGCCTTGGAAGAGGTCACGACTGCCTTCAAAAATCTCCTTGAGCGTATTGATCAGGAGTGACTTGCCGAATCGACGCGGGCGGGAAAGAAAGTAGTACTTCCCCTTACTGATCAAGCGATGAAAGTATTCGGTCTTGTCCACATACAAGTAGTTTCCTCCGATGAGTTCAGAGAAATCCTGAATGCCGATTGGGAGTTCCTTTTGCACTTTCTATTCTTTGATTCAAAGTTAAGGGATTTCCAACAGTTCTCGGAGGCATCCTAATCAACCTCAGTTCTGGATTAGAATTGTAGTGATCCTTGTAAAAATCAACCTTGTGGCGGCAAAATTATGGATTTGATCTCGTAGGTACGCGATGCATCGCGTACCTACGAGATCAAATACGTTCAACACGTTCCAAATTGCCATCAATCGCAAATTATCAGGTGTGCAATCCGGAATTCAGGTTAATTACCCCCCTCAAGCCGTCTCCAAATCCACCCAAAAGGTACTTCCCGCCCCGAAGTCGCTTGTCATGCCGATGCTGCCGCCTTGGGCCTCGATGAATTCTTTGCTGATGGCGAGGCCGAGGCCGGTGCCTTCTTTGGCGGTGCCGGGCACCCTGAAATAACGCTCAAAGATCTTGCCCTGGTACTGCGGGGCGATGCCCTGACCGGAGTCGCGCACGGTGACCCGCAGCCGATCGCCTTCTCTTTTCGCATCGACGAATACGGTCGCGTGCTCGTAGGAATAGCGGATCGCGTTGGAGATGAGGTTGGTGAGGACCCAAGCGGTTTTTTCGCTGTCGGCGAGCACGAGCGGCAGGTGGGGATCGATGGCCAAGGCGATGCCCACATCCTTTTGCTCGGCCTGCACTTTGGTGGCGGCCAGGGCGTACTGAACGATTTCAGCAATCTCGACGGGGAGAATGCTGAGCTTGATCTGCCCACTCTCCACCTGCGTGAGGTCGAGCAGGGCCGTCGTGATCTTGAGCAGGCGTGCGGCATCCTCTTGGATGCTTTGCACCAAGCTTTGTTGCTCTTCGTTCAGCAAACCGATGCGCTCGTTTTGCAACAATTGCAGGCTCATCTTGATCGAGGAGATGGGCGTTTTGAATTCATGGGACACCGTGGCGATAAAATTGGTCTTGGCCGCGTCGAGTTCCTTGAAAGGGGTGATGTTTTGCAGGATGATCACGTCGCCGATATACTTTTCGGTGGATTCGCCCGCCGGGGCCATCGTCACCTGCACGACCTCCTTTTCAAAGAAGCTTTCCTTGTTGTCGGCATAGATCTTGAGCGCGGCGGGCTTGGCAGCGCCAATGGTCGCGCTGCTCGCCAACTGACCTTGGAGCAGGGTGCGCAAAAGATCATTGGTTTTGGTGGCTTCCTGTGCTTGCTTGCCCACCAGGTCCCCGGCGCGCAGATTCAGAATCTTGAGCGCTGCATCGTTTGCAAACAGGATCACCTGCTCCTCATTCAGCCCGATGATGGGATTGTGCATTTTGTTGATGAGGGCCTCAATCCGCTTTTTCTCAAACAGCATTTTGGAGAGGCTGCTGCTTTCATAGTCTTGCAGTTTGGCTGCCATGGAATTGAAGGACTTGGCCATTTCTCCAAACTCTTCGTCACGGTCTTCGTCGATGCGCCATGCGTAGTTCTTTTTGGCGATCTCCTTGATGCTGACTGTAAATTCCTTGATGGGATCGGCGATGCTGCTGGGCAAGTTGATGAGCAATGTGAGGGCGATCACGAGGCTCAGGGTGCCCACTGTGCCGATCAAAATGTTGGAATTGCTGGCGGTTTGTTTTGCGACATTGCTTTTCCTTTGGATCGCCGCCATGTTCAGGCCCGTGATGGCATTCAGATTTTTGCGGATTTGCAGCGCGAGGGTAGGATCTATGGTATTCGCCTTGAAAGCGCTGAAATTTTGGGCAAGTGCATCGGTGTAGGCTTGCTCCCCCTCCTCAGTCACGTTCAGCCGCTGCTGCTCGAGGTTGTCGGCAAAGGCCTGTATGGCCGCCGCCGGATGGTCGACGTCATCCACTGCCTCACCGATATGGCGGCAATATTCAATGGAATTGTAGTTTGCCCGCAAAATGTTTTCCGTATCGGTCGTGAGCAAGCCCACCGAGACGAGGCCCGCCGCAACCGAAACGAGGATGAGCAGAAACTGTATCCCCACGCCCAAAGTCAGTTTCTTTTTGATGGATATTTTCATGAAACAATGATGAGGTCGATATCAGATGCTGCAAGTTTTGTGAGCAACGCATTAAAAATACCTCCAGAAAGGATGATTTTCCAAAGGCTCACGTGAGGCTTGCCGATGCAGATGGTTGTGATTTTGTTTTGCTGCGCAGTTTCGATGATGGCCGTGGCCACCTGATCGCTTTGCACCTTGACTATCTCGGCGCCCAGCTCAGTGGCGAGCATGAAATTGTTGATGAGATGCCGCTGCCGGTCTAGGGCAATCTTGTCAGGCGATTCTGTGGCGGTTTGCACGTAGAGTACAAACCACTTTGCATGGTAATAACCTGCGAGACGGGCCGCTTTTCGGATCACATGTTTGGCCACATGGTCATTGCTGCTGATGCAAGCGAGGATGCGCTCATGCCGATGGGCTGCCACCTGCGGAATCTCTGCCTCCACCTTGCGCAAGACCTGCGACGCGACCTCCTTCAATGCCAATTCGCGGAGTTGGAGGATGTGCTCGGCCTTGAAAAAATTGCGCAGGGCGGTCTCCACCTTGTCGGGGGCATAAATCTTGCCCGCCTTGAGCCGCGCGATCAGTTCGTCGGCAGTGAGGTCTATGTTCACGACCTCGTCGGCTTGCGCGAGCACGAGATCGGGCACGCGCTCCTGCACCTCCACGCCCGTGATGGCCTTCACGGCCTCGTTCAGGCTCTCCAGGTGCTGGATGTTGATGGCGGAAATGACATTGATCCCAGCCTCCAAAATCTCGACCACATCTTGCCAGCGCTTCTCATTTTTGCTGCCCTCGATATTGGTGTGGGCGAGCTCGTCCACGATCACAACCGATGGCTGCATGGCGATGATGGCCTGCACGTCCATTTCCTCCAATTCCTTGCCCTTGTAAAAGAGTTTGCGGCGCGGCACGACCGAGAGTCCCTCCAGCAGGGCTTGGGTCTCTTTGCGTTGATGCGTTTCGACATAGCCCACCCGCACGTCGATGCCATTTTGCGAGAGCGAATGCGCTTCCTGCAACATGCGGTAGGTCTTGCCTACGCCGGCGCTCATGCCGATGTAGACCTTGAACCTGCCCCTCCGCGACCGCTTGATCAGGTCGAGGAAATATTGCGGAGTATTTTCTGTGTTGGGGGATGTCGCCATTGATTTTGGATGCGCCGTGCATGTTCACCCAGTCGGTTTCGCCCGCCCAAGCAGATGCAAAAGTGAGACTAATTTTGACCGGAATGCTGTTTTAAATTCCTGAAAATATGCTATTTGTGTGATTGTGGAATGTTGATCGATTATTATCTGTAGGCACGCCATGCATGGCGTGCCTACAGATAAAATCCATTCTTTGATCCTTGCAAGGATAACCACCATTCTCATCCCAAACTGAGACTAATTTTGTGGGGGATGCCCTACAATCTGAACAGCACAGCCAGGATCACGCGATCTTCTGACTTCACGAGGTCGGGCGCCCAGCCGCTTGGCAGGGCCGTGGTCGTGTAGCCCGTGGGCGAGGTGACCCCGCCACGACCCGCAAAATAGGGTACGCTCGATCCGCGGTGCACATATTCCAACCGCACAGTAAGGCTCTGATTGGGCATCCAATCCAAGTTAGTGGAGTAGTCAAAACCCTTGAATTGGTCGCCGGGGGATGCGCTGAATGGATGTGTGCCAGCCGTCTGCGTGGGATTGGTGGGATTGGGCAGCGGACTTGCGTCTCCCGTAGGGTAGAGCACCAAGTAGCGTCCGGGATTCGTCATCACGCCGCCACCGATGGTCCATGCAAATTTGTTTTTCGCAAACCACATGCGGTTGTAAAACATGGCGCTCAGGAAGTTTTGGGCAGGATTCAAGGAATCTCCCTTGAAGGCTTTCACACCGCCGCCCGTCTCGAACCCCAGATCCGCAGTCAAAGAAAAGGCCATTTTGCTGATCTTATTGGACTCAGGCTTGTTCATATAACGCACCAAGAGGCTGTTGTCACTGTGAAAGCGCTTGCGCTTGGGAATGCCAGCGGCATCTGTGCCATAATAATCGTTGGTCAGCAATTTGATGTTTTCATTCGGCTGCCACGTGATATTGCCCCCAAAACCCGGCATCGTGTTGAATTTCCCGTAGCTCTGCCAGCCGTTGATGATCCAAGGCTCGATTTTGAGGTGTTTGCTAGGGAATATTTGCACCCGCAATCCGTTGAAAAACCAAGGCGTATTGTCGCTCGTGTAGGATGCTTGGTACTCCCAATTTTCCACTTGGTAATAGGAATTGAGGCCGACGTAGGACATAAACATGCCCATGTCCACGTTGATGCCATACATTTTCTTGAAATGATAGCCTGCATAAGCCTCGCTGATGTAACGGTACATATTCGCCAGGTCATATTGCCCACGGTAAACGCTGTAGTCGTTGCGCGGCACGACCGTGGAGCGCGTGCCAAACTGCGTCATGATGCGGCCACGGGCACCTTTGTAAAAAAAATCCCCTCCGATCGCGGCGCAAGACACCTCGATCTCGTTGTTGCGGGCCAAGGCCGTGGAGCCGACGACGGTATTGTCGATCGGATTGTTGAATGAGAAGGTGTAATTGGCGTCGACCATGACGCTGCCCGTGAAATACTTGCCTGCCAAGACCGGCGCATCCCGGCGGTCGCTGCCATTTTGCCAAGTCATGTCCATGCCTTCAAAGGGGACTTTTTCGGCGGCAGTGCTGTCGTCTTGTGCAAAGGCAAATCCGCCAAAGGCGAGGAGGAAGAAAAGGAGTAATCGATTTTTCATTGTGTAGACTATTTTCAATGCTGATGGATATGATTTTCGATCAATTGCTGTAAAAGGAATGTATGACTCGCCTCATCAAACCGCGCTATGATGGCGGGGTCAGGAAGCAGATCCAACTCGAGGTGCAGGCTATGTACCTCGGGAAATGCACGCTTTACCTCAAGCACCGTCAACCGCCGTATCGGGGAATCCAAGTTCCGGCTGAAATAAATCGCGGGCTTCAAGGCATAGCCCTTACTGGTATATTGCGGTTCAGGAATGCTGTAGATCACCACGGCCCGGTGCTCCAAAATTTCAAAGGCGCGGTGGCTCGTATTCTCCCAACGGTAGCATTTTTGATTGCGCAGGCGGTAACCAAAAAGGCTGTCCTTGGCCACCAAAATGCGTTTGTCCTCGATGCGCGCCACCAAGCGTTTTGTGCGCAGATGGATCGCTGCAAATTCTTGCACCTCGGGTCCAGCTGGGGCTACTGCAAGCTTTGCATTTGCCGCACAATAATCATTGGCCGAAAAAAACAAGGCGCAAGATTTTGGGTGGGCAGGTGCTTGCCCCAAGCTCGGATGAAAGCTTATGCATGCAAAGAGGCAGAGCAGCAGGCACAATATGGGCGCTTTATTTTCCATGATCGTTGCTATTGAGTTGATCCAAGGCGAGGTTGATTTTCAATACATTGATGACGCGGGGGCCCAGGATGCCGAACAATGGTTGCTGAATATTTTGCTTCACCAATTGCAGCACTTGCTCCTCGGGCAGCGCACGCAGCGCAGCGATGCGTTTCACCTGCACCTCGGCCGCCTGCACCGAAATATGTGGATCCAAACCGCTGCCACTCGCAGTGACCAAGTCAGCAGGCACATCAGCCTTGCCGATCCCTGGATTGTGCCTCAAAAAGGTATCGATGCGACTTTGCACCGTTGCCAAGGAGGCTGGATTGCTCGGTCCCTTGTTGCTGCCACCACTGCCAGCGGCATTGTAGTCCACCGCCGACGGCCGCGACCAGAAATAGCGGTCTTCGTTGAAATTTTGGCCGATGTTGGCATAATAGGTCTTGCTTCCTTGGGACACAATCTCCCCTTTGCCGCCGTTGGGTGCCAATTGGGCGATGCCCCAAACCGCACAGGTGTAGATGCCCGAGAAGAACAGGAGACAGACCAAAGTCAATCGGATTGCGGGAATAATATTCGTTTTCATTGTCTTCTTAAATCAAAATACCCACCAACAAATCAATAAGCTTGATGCCGACGAAGGGCACCAAAATGCCGCCGAGGCCATAGATGAAGAGGTTGCGCCTGAGCAAGGCCGATGCACCGATGGGCTTGTAGGCCACGCCCTTGAGCGCCAGCGGAATCAGCATCGGGATGATCAAGGCATTGAAAATCACCGCGCTCAGGATGGCGCTCTCGGGTGAGTGCAAGGCCATAATATTCAGTCCCTGCAATTGTGGAATCGCCTGGATGAACAAGGCCGGCACGATCGCAAAGTATTTGGCGACATCATTGGCGATGGAAAAGGTGGTGAGCGTGCCGCGCGTCATGAGCAATTGTTTGCCGATCTCCACGATCTCGATGAGTTTGGTGGGATCGTTGTCGAGGTCCACCATATTGCCGGCCTCCTTGGCGGCTTGCGTGCCGCTGTTCATGGCCACGCCCACGTCGGCCTGCGCCAGAGCAGGCGCATCGTTGGTGCCGTCGCCCATCATCGCCACCAAGCGGCCCTCGGCCTGCTCTTTTTTGATGTAGTTCATTTTGTCTTCAGGCTTGGCCTCGGCGATGAAATCGTCCACGCCCGCCTTCTCGGCAATGAACTTGGCCGTGAGCGGATTGTCGCCCGTGACCATCACGGTCTTGATGCCCATCTTGCGCAGGCGCTCAAAGCGCTCGCGAATGCCGGGCTTGATGATGTCTTGCAGCTCAATCACGCCCACCACTTTGTCATTTTCCATCACCACGAGTGGCGTGCCGCCGTTCGCTGCAATATTGCGCACGGTGTCGTCCACCTCGGCTGCATAATCATTACCCGCGGCCAAGACCAGCTTGCGGATCGAATCGGCCGCGCCCTTGCGGATGCTGCGGCCATCTTGCAGGTCCACGCCGCTGCAACGCGTCTCGGCTGTGAACATGATTGTATTGCGAATCTTGCCAGCGTGCAAAACTGTGGGATGCAGGGCACCGCCTTTGTCCACCTTGCCGCCCGATTCGACCATCGCCAATTCGACAATGGACTTACCTTCTGGGGTTTCGTCCGCCAATGAAGCAAGCACAGCCGTTTCCACGAAATGCACATGGCTCACACCGCTCGCCTCATGAAAATGCGTGGCCTTGCGGTTACCGATGGTGATGGTGCCCGTCTTGTCGAGCAACAAGACGTCGATGTCGCCCGCCGTTTCCACGGCTTTGCCCGACTTGGTGATGACATTGGCCCGCAGGGCGCGGTCCATGCCCGCAATCCCGATGGCCGAGAGCAAACCGCCGATCGTAGTCGGAATGAGGCAGACAAAGAGCGAGATAAATGCCGCAATCGTAATAGGAGTATTCGCAAAATCGGCAAATGGCTTCAGGGTCACGGTCACGATGATAAAGACCAATGTAAAGCCCGCGAGCAAAATGGTCAATGCGATTTCGTTGGGGGTCTTTTGGCGGCTTGCGCCCTCGACGAGGGCGATCATCTTGTCGAGAAAGCTCTCGCCTGGCGCGGTGGTGACGCGCACGACGATCTGGTCCGAGAGTACCTTGGTGCCGCCCGTGACCGAGCTCTTGTCGCCACCTGCCTCGCGGATCACGGGTGCACTCTCGCCCGTGATGGCGCTCTCGTCGATCGTGGCCAAGCCCTCGATGATCTCGCCGTCGGTAGGAATCACATCGCCAGCTTCGCAGACAAAGACATCGCCTTTTTGGAGGGCCGAGGAGCTGATGTTTTTGATTTCGCCGGATGCTGCACGCAATTTGGCGGGGGTCTCCTCACGGGTTTTGCGCAGGCTGTCGGCTTGCGCCTTGCCACGCGCCTCTGCGATGGCCTCTGCAAAATTGGCAAAGAGCAGGGTGAGCAGCAGGATCAGGAATACGGTGAGGTTGTAGGCCAATCCGCCTTGCGACGATTCGCCCACCAAGATCCAAATACAGACGCCGAGCATCACCGCCGTGCCCACTTCCACCGTAAACATGACTGGGTTGCGGATGAGTTTGGCGGGATTGAGCTTCACAAAAGACTGCTTCAACGCCTCGGCGACGAGATCTTTTTGAAACAGGGATGTATTTTTCGTTTTCATTTTCTGAGGCAGCTAGGGGTCAATGCATCGAGAAATATTCTGCCAATGGGCCCAATGTGAGTGCGGGGAAAAATGCCAAGGCGGCGACGATCAGGATCACAGCAAGCACGACCATGCCAAATGTGCCCGTGTCGGTCTTGAGCGTGCCTGCACTCTCGGGGATGTATTTTTTGCTGGCTAGCATGCCTGCAATGGCGACGGGGCCGATGATGGGCAGGTAGCGTGAAAGGATGAGCACCAAACCCGTGCTGATATTCCACCAAGGCGTATTGTCGCCCAGACCCTCAAACCCGCTGCCATTATTTGCGGCGGAGGATGTGTATTCATAGAGGATCTCACTGAATCCGTGAAAGCCCGGGTTGGCGAGGGTGCTTGCCGTGTATCCTGTGGAGCTAGCAGCCAATGCCGTGCCCGCCAAAATCAAAAAGGGATGCAGCAGGGCAATGATCATGGCGATTTTCACCTCGCGGGCTTCAATCTTCTTGCCCATGAATTCCGGCGTGCGGCCCACCATCAATCCGCTGATGAAGACTGCCAGGATGATGAAGATGTAGAAATTGAGGAAACCGACGCCCACGCCACCATAAAAGCTGTTCACCATCATGCCTAGCATTTGCATAGCGCCGCTCAGTGGCGTGTGGCTCTCGTGCATGGAGTTGACCGAGCCATTGCTGGTCACGGTCGTCGTGATGCCCCAATAGGCCGATGCGATGGTGCCCAAACGCATTTCCTTACCTTCCAAACTGCCGACTGATTGGTCGATGCCCATCTTGTCGATGTTGGGATTGCCATTCCATTCCGAGACCAAGGCAGGCCCGAGCAGCATGAGAAAACCGATCGTCATCACGCCAAAGACCATCCAAGCCATCCGCCGTTTTTGCAGGTAGTAGCCCAAGGCGAAGATCATCGCGATGGGTATGATTGCAATGGCTACATTCTCGACGACATTGGTGAGGTAGGTGGGATTTTCCAGCGGATGTGCAGAATTCACCCCAAAGAAACCGCCGCCATTGGTGCCGACCTGCTTGATGGCGACCATCGCTGCAGCGGGGCCGCGTGAAACCTGCACGGTGCCCCCTTGCAGGCTCATCATGCTGTCCTTGCCTTCAAAGGTCATGGGCGTGCCGCTGAAGACCAAGACGATCGCAACCACCATGGAAATGGGCAGCAAAATGCGGGTGCAAGACTTCACAAAATAGTTGTAAAAGTTGCCCAATTGGTCGGTGATGCGGCCTTTCATTGCATTGAAGACCATCGCTGCGGCGGCCATGCCGGTGCCTGCGGTCACAAATTGCAGAAACATGATACAGACAATCTGGGAGAAATAACTCAGCCCAGATTCCCCCGAATAATGCTGCAAATTGCAATTCACCAAAAAGGAAATAGCCGTGTTGAATGCCAAATCGGGCGTCATATTGGGGTTGCCATCGGGATTGAGCGGCAACCAAGCCTGGCACATCAGGACCGACATCGCGAAGAAGAACCAGAGGAAATTGATGGTGAGCAATGCCTGCAAGTGCTGCTTCCAATTCATTTCCTGGCTTGCGTCGATCCCGCTTAGCCGAAAAAACAAACGCTCCAAAGGGTTGAATACCCGGTCAAGCCACGTTCTGTCTCCCGCATAGACCTTGGCGATATATTTCCCCAAGGGGATCGCGAGGACGACGGTCGCAGCGAACATCACCAACATTCCAAGTATTTCTGTAGTCAACATAGTTTTAGGGGAATTAGAAATTAGAAATGAGCAATTAGAAATTGGGATGGAGTAGAAGGCAAGTGTGCGTCATGCTTCACTTCTAATTCCTAATTTCTCATTCCTCATTGAGTTAAAATTTTTCTGGCAACAGGAGTACATAACACATGTAGCCAAAGACTGCGACGGAGACGACGAATAGTAGGATCATGGATCAGATGTTTTCGAAGAAGTGGAGACTGCGGTAAATGAGTCCGAAACAAAGCGCCCCAGCGGCGAGTAGCATTGTGGTGATCATCGTGTATTTCCTTTCATTTGGAATGCTTAAGGCAAAGGCCGTTCCAGCGGCCAAAAATATTGCGTAGCCAATTGTTTGTCAATGGCTTAAAATAATTAGAAGAAGTTGAGAACTTCCGGAACGTTTCATTTTGCTAGGGTTGACCCTAGCGTTTTGAAAGGGTGGTAAATCGCGGCAGGGCAGCCAGCTGATTACGCCATCGTAAGCAGCAGATTATGCGTCCCAAATGATATGGTCCATTCCGCAGAAACTAAATAGTTGTTGTCGATAATCGCTCGTACCTCAAGGATTCAGCAGCATCATCCGCCAATCAATACCACCAAGACACAAATGGCAATATGCCATAGCTGATGAGGTAGGCGCAGAGGCCCAGGTTGCCAAGGATGAGGGGCAGGTACAGCCATTTCCAAACGCGGCCGAAACCGACGGCCTGCCAATGCCAAAAGGTCCAGCAAGTTGTGACGCTGGCGAGCGGCAACAAGATACTCAGCGCCAACAAACCGATGGCGTAGAGGCTCACCTGTCCCAGCAGGTAGGGATCGCCACCGTGCAACATTTGGAAGCCCAAGTATCCACAAGGATAGGGCAACACCGCCAAAATGCTGGTTTTCAATGCACCAAAGGCGAATGCCCGCTTGAATATGCGCCCGATGACGGTGGCGATGAGCAGGAGCAAGCCTGCCAAGACGACCCAACGGTAGCCCAAGAACACCGCGCGCAACAAGGCGGGCCAAGGCGAGGGATCATATTCGTAATATTTGCCAGCGACAATGAAAAAATCCATTCCCTCCGGAGACTTGCCACCATAACTGGCAAATGCACGATCTGCTTGCCATGCCTGCCAATCGTCGCCCACGATCGTCAAAAACAGCGCTAGTTCACCACCGACAACGGGCGTCGCCTCATAGTCTTGAGAATAATCGCCCCGGCGGGTGAGGACGAATGGACTGCACATATCGTCGTAAAATGCAAAAAGGTTGTTGCGCAAGGAGACGTAGCGGTACTCCCCATTTGCCAACTGGGGTGCAGGCATGGACGGCAATGTGTCGATGGGCAGGTTGCGCTCCTCGGTGAGGCAACTGCTCAAACGCGCGGTCATCTCACTGATGTAGTGCGGATCGTCGCGGCTGCTGTGTGACACCCAGACCCAGCAAGATCCATGATGCGGCAAAAATCCAATTTCGGAGATGTGCCCCTCGACATAACCTGATGCACGCACCTCGGGGTCGTTTGCGAGGCCGCCGACGGAGAAGCCGAGGCCACGCGCACCGTCGTTCCAGGTGGATTGCGCGACGGGCGTGCTTGTGTGCTGAAACATGCGCTCGACCGAGGCATGCCTGAGCAGGCTGTCGGCGTCGCCGTCTTGGTGCTTGGTGAAGAAGTCTGCCAAAAGGCAAAAATCATTGAGCGTCGAGATGAGGCCGACCGAAGGATAATACATGTAGTCTATCGACGGCGTCACCTTGCCGTCTTTTTTGCTGTTGCGGTAATAGTCGTGCGGCCGCTGTTTACCGCTCACGGGCCCTGCGAAGTAGGAGTCTTTCATGCCGAGCGGCTGCAAGATTTCGGCCTCCAGCCACGCGTCGGCGGATGCATGGGTCACGACCTCGATGATGCGTGCCGCGATGGCATAGCCGATGTTGCTGTAAGCGCTGCATGTGCCCGGCCGCCAACGGATGCGCTTGGAATGCGGGTTGTGCGCGAGCGCCATTTCCAAGGTCCAATCGTCGCCTTTTGTATAATATTCATTGAAATGCATGTCGTCGATGCCGCTGCTGTGCTCGAGCAAATGCACGACCCGCACGGGATCGGTGTCCTGCCAGGGATTGGGCAGCGCCAAGTCGGGCAGGTAGTCGGCGACGGGAGCTTGCAGATCGACCAAGCCCTGCTCGAGGAGTTTCATGATGCCCATGGCGACGATGACCTTGCCGATGGAGCCGAGGCGACGGGCGGTGATCATCTCGTCTGGCAAGCGGCCCATTTTTGCATTGCCGCTTTCGTCGAGGACGGCCCACTCATAGTCTGGCGAGCCATATTTGGCGGAGATGGCTTTGAGGTCGCCGTCGAGGTCATCCAACTCGCTCGACGCGACCTGCGCACGCGCCCAAGGAGTCAGCACGCAGATCACCATGAGGAGGAAGAGGACCTTTTTGAAAATCATTGCTGAAAATTACTGAATTCAGGTGAATTCAGGAGAAATGCGCAGAGTGGTCCTGCATCCATGCATTTTCAATTCGCCCTTCTCATTCCTTCCCCCCATACGCCGCCCAGAAAATCCCTCGCCACAAAAAAATCCGTACTTTGGAGCCGCATGGCGCGGCAGCCTCAAAAAATATTGATCATCCGCCTGAGCTCGATTGGCGATATCGTGCTCTGCAGCCCGATCGTGCGTGCCCTGCACCGCTGCTACCCAGCTGCGGAACTGCATTTCCTGACCAAAAAGGCCTTTGGGGCGCTGATGCAGCACGATCCTCGCCTGGCCAAGGTACATTTGTTTGACAATGACCTCGGCGCGACGATCGCAGAACTGAAGGCCGAAAAATTTGACTTGGTGGTGGATTTGCACCGCAATACACGCAGTCGCATCATCAAGCTGCGGCTGGGCGTGCGGGCGGTGACCTACTCCAAGGACCGCTGGCCGGTGCTGCTGCATACCAAATTGGGGATCGGCACGTTGCCGAATGTGCATACCGTGGAGCGCTATGCGCGTACCTTGGAGCCGCTCGGCTGCAAGCTCGATGTGGAAGGGCTGGAATTTTTCCTGCCCGAAGCGGCGCGGGAACTCGCTGCGCAGATCGCAGTGCGCAATTGGGCATCGCCACCGGTCGCGGTGGTCTTGGGGGGCACGCACTTCACCAAGCGCTGGCCGCCGGCCTATTTTGTGGAGTTGCTCAATCGACTGGCGCAGCCTGTCATGCTGCTGGGCGGCAAGGCCGAAGTCGAAGACGCGGCTTGGATCGCTGCTCGCCTCACGGTGCCCTGTTTCAATGCGGTCGCGCAGTATGACCTGCTGCTAGGCGCGGCGCTCATGGAGCGCTGCCAATATGTGATCACCCACGACACGGGGCTCATGCACATCGCGACGGGGCTGGGATGCAAGGTCTTTTCGATTTGGGGGAATACGGTGCCCGAACTGGGCTTTGCGCCCTACAAGGCAAAATGGTCGGTGATCATTGAGGACAAATCAGTGGAATGTAGGCCCTGTACGAAACTTGGCTATGAAAAATGCCCCAAGGGCCATTTTCAGTGCATGATGAACCTCACACCTGAGCGGGTGCTCAGGCAAATCGAATCTAATTTGTAAGGCGATCAGTCGTGCTGCTTGTGTGCGTTTTGCAACATGAGAAAGGCGACGGCCATCACCGCGACAAACAATCCGCCAAACAGCAATCCATTGCCTCCTGTGTTGTGCGAAGACTTGAGAACCGCGCCTGCGATGCCTGCAATGGCCCCCAACAGCAATACGTATGTGATTCCAGATTTCATAACAGTGACATTAATTCCGACTATATAATACGTCCGGCAGCATAGGTCAGTTGCCAACGGGCGGCAAATACTTATCCACCAAGACTGGATAGAGGTTGGTTTTCACACCGTGCTTGGCACATTTGGCGAGCACGTCTTCTTCTGTATAATTCGTGTCAGCACCAACTGCAGGCCGTTCGTCACTGATGATCACAATGAGCCTTTTGGTCTTGGATTTCCAGCTGAATTCATCGACGGTCTTGTAAATCGCCCCATATACGTCCTCGATGCTCCCTAGCAGCTCGATGCTTTTGAGGAATGCGTCCAGGCCATCATACTTGTCGCTGAGCCCGTGGGCGCAATAGCCAAATTTGGAGCCACTCTTGACATCGGAAAAGGTGACGAGCCCCACGCGCACCCCAGGCTTGGCCGCGAAGCGGGTGACGAGCTGCCGCAAGTCCTTCCGAATCTCGTCGATGTCGTCTTCCATGCTGCTTGTGTGATCGACGAGAAACACAATGTCAGCCCCGTCTACAAGCTCGGCTTGCAGCAATTCATCAAGCACTACGGGCAATGCCTTGTCAAGGGCGCTGTAAAATTTGCCGCCGGAGGATGCGCTGAGGCTTCTATACTGCTCAGCAATCGCGGCTTCGCGCGCACCCATTTTGCCAGGTGCGGCAGCCAATGGCGATTCGATGGGAGCGATCGGGACGATGATTTCTTTTTGAATCGCCAAAACTTGCTTTAGTGATTCTATGGGCTGCTTTTTGGGTAGGGTTTTAGCGTTGAATTCAGGCAATATGCCAGCAACTGCGGTGAGGCACCACAGCCCGAGACAACTTGTCAACAACATTCTTCTCATCTACCCAATGACATGCATTCCGTATGCGAATCCAAGGTAGGCATTCTCTGGAAAATAGGAAAGTCTGCCTGTGATTTTGGGAGGGGAATGCAGGAATTACCCATCACACTCCTGCCTCACTCGATGAAGGCATTGTCGAGCAGATGCAGATCTTCGGGCAAATCGGAAAGTGCTATTTTCTCCAAAGTATTGGCATCGAGCCATCTGCCGGGGTCTTGCAGCATGTTCACGGCACTCACATGAATGATGGACAAGCGGTCGGGAGTCTTGGCATTGGCAAAGAACCGACAGGCGAGCGGCCACTCTTCAGCAGGCCATGTCATGGCTGCTGATCGTTGCCCGTCGCGCGTGAACGTAAGCTTGCGCTCTCCGTCGCCGTCGAGTATCCCAAAATGCTCGATCACCTCGGCCGTCGTCTTGTAAGGCAACTCAAGGCGCTTGCTTGGACTGCCATCTTCAAAATAGCTGCGGTAGACCCACAACCCCACGAGAAACAACAGCACGCTGCCAGCCATGATCAGGAGGAAGCGCAAGCGGTCGCGCGGGCTGTCTTTTTCTGTGAGCGGATTCATCGGGGTTTGCGTGCAAATAGGCGGCATACCCAAGCCTGCCCTTGGTGGTATTGTCCTTCTGCGAGTTGCACCTCCCCCTCCAGCAATTCAAAAATCTCGTAGCCCGCAAAGAGCGCTCGCAGATCGTCCAAGCTGAAAAGGAAATCAACATCTTTGGGTCCGCCGGAGGCATGCGCGGCCTGGTACTCAATCTGCCGTTTGCCAAAGACCTCGACGATCACGTGACCGCCGGGCTTGAGGGCCGCAGCCAGCCGTTGGTAGATTAATGTGCGCTGATCAGATGGGAAATGGGCGTAGGAAAATGCCAATACATCAAAACTATCCGCCCTGTACAAGACCTCGGCAGCATCTGCGACCACATAGGTGATGCGTCGCCCCATCTCGGCTGCGAGACGCTCAGCCTTGTTTTTGCCCTCAATGCTGATGTCAAAAGCCTCCACGACCCAACCCCTGCTTGCGGCAAAAGCGGCATTGCGCCCCTCCCCTTCTGCGGGCAGCAAAATCTTGCCCGGGATCAAAGTGCTCAGCTTGTCTTTGAAGTAGACATTGGGCTCCGTGCCATAAGCCCAAGCGGCTGCGCCGTAGCGCTCATCCCACATCGCCTGTTGTGATTTTTCCATAACAACTTTAACAATAAATCTCAGCCAAAGTCGGCAAATTCTAGGGAATTTTAGCCATACCCAGTTCTAAAACCCGAAACCGATTGAAGATGAAACGTTCCAAAATCTTAATGACGACGCTGTTGCTCACGGGATTGCTCCTTAGCTGCGGCCAAGCGGGCATCAATCCTGAAAACAAATCATTTGCTGACGATGCGACCGCTCCCGTCTCAGCAATGGAAAGTCCTGGCGCCGCAGACAAATCGTCGGGCGAGGATCGAAGTGCGATGGGCGGCAACACCTACTTTGCAAGTCCAAACGATGAAACTGATGACCTATCGAGCATGCTCTCGTCAAGTGCAGCCGTGAGCAGCCCCTTGCAAGACACCGCCAATAAATTCATCCGCACGGCTGATGTGCGCTTTCGGGTGGACAATGTGCGCCGGGCTACATTTGACCTAGAGAAAATGACCGCCCACTACGATGGCTATGTGGCCCATACGGGCCTGGAAAGCACCATCAACAGCGAAGTACGCACCAAGGTGAGCGATGACAGCACGCTTATCACGACCTATTTTACGGTGAGCAACAACTTCGTTTTGCGGGTACCCGTGCAGCACTTGGACAGCATGCTGCGCAGCATGAGCCCTTTGGTACAATACCTAGACTACCGCCGCATTCACGCAGAAAATGCTACGCTCATGATCCTGAGGGAGCGCTTGGCGGCGCGCCGCATCGGTCGCAGCACGGCACGGCTAGAGGAGGCTGTCGACGAAACCCAAGCCAAGCTGCGCGACCGCGCAGCCATCGAGGAGGCGCTCTACAACAAACAGACCATGGCCGACGAATCTTTGATTCGTACCCTTGAACTCAAGGATCAGATCGCCCTGAGCACGATCAACCTACAAATATATCAGCACCAAGACCTTAGCTATGAGATGGTCGCCAACGAAAAGGACATCAGCGCTTTCAAGCCGGGCTTCTGGTTTGAGATGGGGCAATCGATCAGCAAAGGCTGGGAGGTCGTTGAAGATTTGATCATTGCCTTGGTCGCAGGATGGCCGCTGATCTTGTTTCTGCTCGGCGTGTTGCTGGTGGTTTTGTACCTGCGCAGCAAGGAGAAGAAGCAAAAGCCTTAATGTCTGCGACCTAGCTGTCGACGCGCGCTGCGTGCCTTCGCTCACCAAGTGGAGCGAGGGCACGCTTGCTTTTGGAGACATCTGACGGATGGGAAATCGATCTTGAGTTACCCTCCAAAGTGCCTTCATTGGCCATAGGAGTACATTTTTGAACCAAAAACAGCATCCCGAGAATGGCTCTGCGTTACCTTTGGCCGATTTTTTCCTTGGGTGGATTGATGAAAAAGAGGAATTTTACATCAGTTCTTCGACATCGAGGTCAGCGTCGCCACCAAGACCACACTCCTGAATACGCGCTATTGACCCATCACCCTCCTCTTATTTGAACGCGGCGATTGTTTGCCTACCCAGCATCACGCCCCTCGGTCTAGAAGAATCAGAATCTCCAACCCTTTATAAAGTGAAAGCTCCGATCAAACGGAGCTTTTTACTTTTCAGGGTGTTCAGGATTGGATTCCCTCTTGTCTTTGCCGACCACCTTGCCGATGAGCCATCGCAAGAGGTCACCGCCCCGCACCACTGTCGAAATCGCGAGCACAATCACAAAAGCGATCGGGATTTGGTAGTCCCAAAGTATGTTCCATATCTCGATGGCGATATCCATGCAGCGAATTTACGATGGAATCCCTCACCGACAATGACGATTGTGCAATCGCAATATACCATTGGCCGACGGTTCGAGCAAAGCATTCGACCGTTCATGTTGCAAAACGAACAATTGAAACTTTTTTTGTTGTGGGTGTCGAAACCATGCCTAAGTTTGCATCGTATTCAAAAACAAAAAACGGATACGCGCTTATTTATTCAAAACGAATTACTCAAATTTTAAACGCAAGAACTAATATGAATTTTACTCCACGCACCAATCGTCTTCAGCAGCCAGCCCTCATCGGCGGTTTGCGGAAAGATGAATCCGGCGTGGCGGTCGAGGGAAGGGATCCCAGTTTCTTAGGGTGTGCGATGTCGCAAAGACATCGATAAGATGAACGTAAAATGTTCCATCGCGCACCCGGATCAATAAGATTCGGGTTTTTTTGTGCCTAGATTTAGCCGACGCCCAGCAATACCGACGAAGTTCTACAGCCCTCTGGTCTAATGGTCAAGGCACCGGACTTTGAATTCGGCGACGGAGGTTCAATTCCTCCGAGGGCTACCTACGCAGTGTGAGATTACAGTTTGAGAGCGAGCGCTAG
>JANPHP010000403.1:0-23952 GCA_031424495.1 Bacteroidota bacterium
AAGCCACTACATGATCCACCTCGGCAAGCATGTCGATGCAAGTACCGACGGCAACGGCATCGGGCATGTGAAGGTCGACAGCGGCGTCGAGTTGGCCGGGCATTGGTTGACGACATTTTCATTCACGGTGTATTTCCTCAGACTTTGGAACCGATGAGAAAGCTAATCTTCCTGTTGCCGATGTTGTTGGGGATGAGCCTATTTGCCCAGAAAAGGGAAGGCATCCACCAAGGAATGATCCGCGTGCAAGGCACAGTCGGGCTCGGTATCAGCAAGCAAGAACTGCGCTATTATGTGCTAGGTGAATTGGAGGGCTGCATCAGCGACCACCTCGGGATCAACGGCACTGCCTACGCGAATCTCGGCTCCGACAGGTCAGCCTTTGACATTTATTTCAGCAAGCCCGCCGCCGATGATTATTATGTGCATTCCATGCTGGCGGGGCCGATTTACCACTTTCTGGCCGATCAGCCGCTCGATGTGTATGTCGGTGTGCAGCCCGGCGTCTCCCTCACGCAACTCAATTACATGAACACCGCAGGCAATGTCAATACCGAGTTTGGCGTGTCGCCCACGGCCTCGGCCGTGACGGGCGTCGCCTACTACGGCTCATTTTTCCACCTGTTCGCACAGGCGCGTTATGTCGCCACGCGGCACGCGACCGTGCAGGACAACACGCCGCTACGCGACCTGCGCCTCGCGATCGGGCTGGGATTCAACATTCTTTAAAGGCAGGATGGAAATCCGTAGTACACAAAGGATAGAAAAATCAGCGCCTGCCCAGCATAATAGGTTGTCATAATCCAATATTGGGCGCCGGGAATGGGTTTCCTGAACTTGTCGAAGGCTAAAATCGTGTCAGAGGCCGTGAAGGTCAGTGCTCCAACAATCAAAATCCAATTGTCATTTCCACGCAAGACGGCCATGACATCCATCGTCAAGATCACGGAAACGTAGATATAAACGGGAATGCGCATCTTGCCAAGGTGCGGGTTCAAGACATTAATCATTGCGATCCCGAAGACGGCCAAGACGCAAAGCAGCCAAGCCCTATCCATGGACCAATCGGAATCATTGCTGATGGTGATGATGTACACCACGTGTGCGAGTAGGAAGGAAACCAATCCGATCAAGAAAAATTTCTCCTTCTTGAAACTCAAACTGATATCACCGACTGCCGAAAACAGAAAACCTGCACACAAAAGCTTGCCATGAATCGTCGGGATGCAGAGCAATGACAGCGCAGCCAAGGTCAAGGCGGGAATGGCCTTGATCACAAAGTCACCCTTGAAGGGCAGCTTGTGAATGAGGCCGAGGTAGGCGAATGCGCCGAGGAGGAAAATGACTGAGAGGATGAGGGGTAGGTGTTCCATTTTTCCTTTGCATCCCCCCTCAAATGCTCTTATCCGCAAAAAACATTGCGACAAATGGCGCAAACAGCGCGCCGCAGGAGATCCAGTAGCCCAAGCCGCAGGTGAGGAAAAAGATCTTTTCGGTGCCGCCAGCCTCGGCCCCGAAAAACATGACCAAAAGAAATGCGACCAGGTTGAACAGCAACAAAAAGGTAAATGGTCCGCCCGCATACTTGCCGCGAATGGCCATCAGCAGACCAATTATTGGAAAAAAAACAAAGCCGGAAAGCAGCACCACGCTCGTAATGGTGCCCATCGTCGTCGAACCTTGGATGATTTTGGAGCTAGAGATTCCCATGAGCCTGATGAGATCCAAAATGCTCTGACCGCCGATAAAGGGCAGGAAAATGCCCGCCACGGCGGCCAATCCGCAGAGTCGCACGATGATCTTGAATACTGGGCCGGAATCCCCGGTATTGTCTGCGCCTAAGCGTGTCGTTGCCATTTTTTTTGAGATTGGGTGAATAAGAATCCTTAGCCGTACAAGTTACGTTTTTACCAGCTCTTCGACGGCACGGTAAGCCGTTTCCAAAGCGCCATGAACAGTGCTTGCATGACCTTCGTAATGGGTGGCCTCGCCGGCAAAGAATACTTTGCCCTCCAACGGCGCTGCCAAATCGCGTCTGGCATTGCTGCTCATTCCGACCGTAGGGTAGGAATAGGAGCCCATGGAAAACGAAGCGCTCCAGTTCTCGACATGGCTGTCGATCAAGGAGCTCGTCGCGACCGAACCGCCAAAAATCGCGTCGAGCTCGGCGCAGACGGTTGCGGGGATGTCGGAGGCTGCCGCCAAGGCGGTCGCCTTGGTGCCCATGACAAAAGCCGTGAGCACGTGGTCGCTCGCGCTGCGCCCACCTCCGCTCGTGACCCACCACTCGGGCACGAGGCCCGAGCCATAAATCGAGCCGGTGTCATCTGGCCAAAATGCCGATGAAAATTTCAAGATCACCTTCATGCCCGCGCCCATCCCGATGCTCTGGATGGCGGTCGTCTTGCTCGCAGGCAAGCTGGGATTAAAAACCATTGTAGCAGCTTTGAGCACACCCAGCGACACGGTGACGATCACCTTGTCTGCCTCATGCACCGTACCATTGATATCCGTTACCTTGACGGTCGATCCGGTGTAGTCGACCTGCGTTGCGGCTGTATTCAGGTTGGGAAGGCCGATCACGCTCGCAAACTTCTCCTCGATGATAGAGATAAAGGAGCGGTTTTTGAGGAGGAAGTTTTTGTTCCCCGCAGACCAGAGATTGCTCTCGCGAGCTGCTCCTGTCACGCCCAGGAGGTCGTTGGAGGCACCATCTTCGTTGCCAAAGAGGGCATTGGCGAGGGGCAGGTAGGCAGCTGGTATGCCCTCTGCAGCCAGATAGCTGTCAAAAGTTTGGTCGGCGCCGCTGTAGTTGTCGATGCCATTCACGAGTCGCATCAGGTCTTGGTAGCCTTGGTCGGAATTGACTTGGGCCTCCGTCTTGCGCACGCCGTCAACATAAAAAATGTCGTCGCCATCGCTGTCGACTTTTTTGGCATTGGTGGCAAAGACGAAGTCGTGCCAGGAGGAGCGCTGCCCATGCACCTCCTCCGCACCGACTTCGATCGGGAAGTCGGCAAAACCAGTGAGCGCCTTCACGCGGCCGCCGATGCGGTCGCCGGCCTCCAAGATCGTGACGGTTGCGCCCGCATTTTGGAGGAGCCAAGCGGCATACAAGCCTGCTGCGCCAGCACCGATGATGATCACGGAGCCGCTGTAATCATCGATCGGACCTTCGCGCTTGCAGCCCGGCAATATGAGCGGCAAGAGGCCCGCCGCCGCGATCAGCTTCAAAAAGTGTTTTCTATCCATCGTCAAATGCCGCTGAATTTTGAAAGGCTAGAATTACGCCATTTACGCCACGAAATCCAAATTTTGCAAGGCTTGCCTAAAGGCTTTCGTAATACTCGTAGCCGTCGATGATGTCGAGAAACACGCCATCATAGCCCGCATCGAGTATTTTGGTGAGGTAGGAATCGGATTGCCCAAAAAGGATCGCCTTCCAGGCTGCATCCCAATACCAGACCTTGTAATTGCCCTTCCAACTTGGGTTTTCTTTGCGCAGCCATTCAGGCTTGCCGACTTTCCAGTCCTTGTTCCAGTAAAAACGATAGTCCTCGGCCTCGCCGATGCTCATGTAACAGATTACCAAGCGGCGACCGCCGTTGGCTTTGTCGCGCAGGGATTCGACCTCGCTTGCGGTGAATTGAGTGTTGTCGTTGAAAAAGAGGTCCATCAACAGCAGGTCATAATTGGTGGCGCGCACGGCATCGATATAGGCTTGGCGGCTGCCGAATTTGGCCGGGTTGATGAGGTAAAGGTAGTTTTTGATCTGGGCAAGCTGTGTGATCGTGTCGGCGCTGACCAGGTGGGGCGTGGTCGGGTAGGAGGGAATGGCATCGAGATTGCGCTGGTCCGCAGCGAAGCTGACATAGCCCGCAGCCGCATTTTGCGCATAGCTGTCGTCCATGTTGCCATGTGTGCTGCAATAGTCGGTGACCATGACAGTGACACCCGCTGACTTGCCCTTGTCGAGGTAGTTGCGGATGTAACTCGTCTCAGACGCTGGCGTCGCCTTGTCGTCCTTGTCATAGCCATAATACAGGTCTTCTTGGCTGATGCCGCTGATCGCCGCAACATAGTCTGTAGCGAGCGGTCCGGTGGGCTCCTCGGTGGTCGAGAGCAAAGGCACGCCATTTTGGGGGATCACAATGAAGTCCGCATCACGACCACGGGCATAGCCTGAGATTTCTTGCACAAGGGTGCGCATCTCTTGCCGGAAATCGATGCCATCGGGGGCGACGTCTTTTTTGCAGCTGGCGATGAGGGCGGCGATGCCGAGGAGGAGCAAGTATTTTCGCATAGTCTTACAAGTAACGAAAACCCCATCAAAAGGATGCATTCCCCTCAAGGCAAAATCGTCTCATACCCCGCCCGTCCTGCAAAGATGCCCATGCCGGGCGTCATGTTGCTGTAGATGCGCACGGGCTCGGCAAAGAAGTCAAATTGGGCATTGCGGTATTTGCCCATTGCTTGCACGTAACGGTAGTAAGTCTCGGTCACAATCGAGAGCCTTGCATAAATCGTATCTTGAATGTAGGCTGGTATTGAAACTTTGATGACACGCAGCTGGCCATCAAAGGTTTCGTCGTCAAAGAGCACTTGGCCGTCGTTCGTTTTGGGATCCAAAATCGGATCTTGGACGTCTATATTCAAGGGGTTGACTTGGGTGATGGGCACACTATCCCACAAGATAAGATGATAGACTTGGTACAGATCAAGTATATAATAATTGCGCTGCCCTGGCCAATCGTGGATACGAAAACTGAGCTCGTTTTGAAATTCGCCATTGGTGCCGATAGATGTTGAATCTTGGAGGACAATATTGGTGGGTAAAACAAGGCGGGGCGTAATATCGCTGCCTTGCACCTCTGCGTAGCCTGGTGCAGAAGCTCTCAGGGTATAGGCATGATCGGCGACGGGTTTGCGCCCTCGGATTGAATAATACAGATCTGCTGAATCGTGTACAAGCGTATCGATGGGCATGCCGTTTTCCAGGATGATGACCGTCGCATCGTTGATTTCTTTCAACCCATAAGGTCCATTGATGGCCTGACTCGCCGTGACCCGCGCACGCCAGACGCTGTCGGGCGAGAAAAATGAATTCACCACCAATACAGGTTCGTGGGCGGGTAGGTCGATGGTGATCACCTTTTCGCATCCGAGAAAAAGCATCAAGCATAATATGCCGATCAAATGCAATGGAGTTTTCATCGGATTCAAAATTTGAAACGGTAGGCGACGGAGGGAATGATGGGAAAAAGACTCACTTGCTTGAGCACGCGCTGCCCTGAGGGCTTGTAGTCAAAATAGAGGAAGTAGGCGTTGCGTCGGCTGTAGGCATTGTACACAGAAAAAGACCAAGTGCGGGAGAACTTCTTGCGGTCTTTGTTGAGGTTTACGCTCAGGTCGAGGCGGTGATAGGCATGCAGGCGGTAGCTATTGCGTTCACCATAATAATCCACGCTGCGCGGATAGCCCATCGGCTGCGTGGGATCGTATGCGAAACCTTGAAAGGTGGCTTTGGGCAGGGTCGTCGCCTGCCCCGAACCATAAACCCAAGTGAGTCCGCAATCCACCTTTTTGTTGAATTCATGCACCACGACCAGTGAGAGGTCATGTCGGCGGTCATATTTGAAAAAGAAGGGCTTGCCATCGTTGAGTTCCTCAAATTGGCGCTTGGTCCAGCTCAGGGTGTAGCCGACCCAACCGCTGGTCTTGCCGATTTTTTTCTGGAGAAAAAACTCGCCGCCATACGCCCAGCCATTGCCTTGCGCGACTTTGTCTTGCCAGTCGGTGGTTTCGCTCAGGAAGGATGCGCCCTCTTGGTATTCCACCAAGCCCGTCATGTATTTGTAATAGCCCTCCACACTCAATTCGAGGCCCAAATCCTTGAAGCTACGGGCGATGCCGACGGCGCCTTGATAGCAGTTTTGCGGTTTGATGCGCGCCGTGCTCGGCACCCAGAGGTCCGTGGGCAGGCCTACACCCGAGTTGGTGAGCAGGTGGATGTATTGGTACATGCTTGAGAACGAAGCCTTGGCTGCCCAATTGGCATTGAGCATGACGCGATAAGAAAGGCGGGGCTGCAAGGAGCGGTAAAATCGCCCCTCGACCCAAGATGCCGAGCCATGCACGCCGACATTCACTTTTTGCCGATCGCTGAGCATGAAGTCGTCTTCCAAGTAAATACCCGTCTCCCAAGAATGGATCGGCGGAATGCCAATGAGCGTATCGATCTTGAAATCAGTCGTCTCAGAGATGATGCGGTTCACGCCTGTCAGGAATCGGTGGCGAGTGCCATAGCCTCCGAAGCGCACCAAATGCCGCGGCGAGGCATACCAGTCGAGGTCGGCCTTGAGGCCCAGGTCGCGAATGCCGCTGCTGTAGCCGTAAGCGAATCGGCTGTCGCTCGTTTGCCCAGATGCCGTTTGCTTCACTTTTTGATCCTCCGAGATCCCAAAATTGAAGGTCGAATAGGTCGCGCTCAGGTTGCCGAAGAGTTTGTCGCTGAAGAGGTGATTCCAACGCAGGGCCGCAATCGTATTGCCCCAGCCGAGGCGCGATTTGTTGTTGGAAACGTAGTTGCTGATGCCATCACTATATTCATATCTGAGATTGGAATAAAACTTGTCGTTTCCACCGTAGAAGCTCATATAGAGGCGGTTGCGGTCATTGAGGCGGTGGTTGATCTTGGCGATGCCGTCGTAAAAATAATAGCCTTGGAGTCCCGGGGTGCCCGAGACCTTGCGAACAATGGGCTGCGCCAGCACGTCGATATAAGTGCGGCGGGCGCTCACCATGAACGAAGTTTTGTCCTTCCAGATGGGGCCTTCCAACGTAAGCTTGGAGGCGATGAGACCGATGCTGCCCTCGCCATGAAATTTTCTCATGTGCCCATCCTTGAGGCTGATGTCGATCACCGAGCTCAGGCGGCCGCCATAGCGCGCTGGAAAACCGCCCTTGACGAGGCTTACGCTGCTGATCGCATCCGCAGGAAAGACGGAAAAGAAGCCAAACAAATGCGAGACATTGTAAACGGGCACGCCGTCGAGCAAGATCAGGTTTTGGTCGGGGCCGCCACCGCGCACGTAGAAGCCCGTGGTGCCCTCGCCGCCCGAGCGCACGCCAGGCAGCAATTGCAGCGCCTTGATCACATCGACCTCGCCCATGAGAGAGGGGATCTTTTTGATGGTTTCGATGGGCACGTCGATCGTGCTCATTTGCGTGTTTTCGGCAATGTCTTTTTCGCCGGTGATTTCCACGGTTTCGAGTTGCACGCCCTCGGCCGAGAGGGCGATATGGATGGTGGTGTCGGCGTGCAAGTCCATGGTGAGGCCAAAGGTTTTGAACCCAACATAGGCGCATTGGAGGGTTAGGCTGCCGCCCTCGGTCGTGATCGAATAGAAGCCATAATTGTTGGTGATCGCACCGATATTGCGCTTGGCGTCATAGACGCGGGCACTGATGAGTTTTTCGCCAGAGACGGCGTCGGTCACATATCCGCTCACGGTATATTTCTGGGCCATTGCCGCGCAGCAGAGCAGCAGCAACACGGCGAAGGTGGACATTCTTTTCAGCATTCAAACAGGTGATAGGTCCACAAAGGAGGGGCCTAATCGACGCGCAAACAATGCCAAAAACTTTACCTATCGTGCTGCCGATCATTCAGCAAAAATATGCCAAGCTCAAGGCAAAAGCGCATATACGGTCGAGTAGCCTGCCATAATGCCCGCCCCTGGCGTCATATTGCTGTACACCCGCGTGGGCTCGGAGAGGGGATTGCCCTCGTTTTGAGAATAGACAGACATGGACTTCACATAGAGGTAATAGGACTTGCTGATGGAAGAGAGTCCAAAGAACAAGGTCGTTGGAAGCGCGTGCTGATCGCTGCTGAGCTGGACCCTGATCGTGCGTGAGGTGCCATCAAACGTGCCATCGTTGAACCGTTGATCACCAGACCAGAAGTCTGACTCCAAGGCAGGGTCAAATGCCTCTACATAGATGTCATCTACGAAATACAAGGTATCGGTGCCGTCAAAGAACGTGTCTAGCTGGTAGACGCCAAGCAAGTAGAAATTCTCCTCACCAGCAGGATCGTCGATCTTGAAGCTGAACTCCCCATTGTAGCCCTGGAATTGGTTGTAGGCGATCGAGTCGCGCCACTCCATGCCGTAAGGAATCACGGTGACGGGCACGTAGTCGGTACCACTCGCTTTGGCATAGCCCGGTGCACTCGCCTCGATGGTATAGGTGTGGCCGACCTGGGGGCGGGTGCCATTTTGGGCGGTGTAAATGCCGTCGACAATATGGACGAGGGTTTCGACGACTGCGCCATTCTCAAAAATGACGACGGTTGCATTCTCCACGGCCTTGGGTGCATCGGCGACTTGGATGCCCTGACTGGCTGTGACGTGCGCGTGCCACACACTGTCGGGCGAGAAGACACAATTGACCACCAAGGCTGGGTCATGGGGGGGCAGGTCGATCTCCACGATCTGCGGTTTGCAGCCCACAAATACCAAGACTGCGATCACGATGAGGGAAAGAAGGTGATTTTTCATGGAGCTCAAAATTTGAATCTGTAGGCTACGGATGGAATGATGGGGAATAGGCTCACCTGCTTGAGCACACGCGTGCTTGTGCGCGGATCGTAGTCAAAAAACAAGAAGTAAGGATTGCTGCGGCTGTAGGCATTGTATACCGAGAAACTCCAGGTACGCGTCCAGCGCTTGTGCTCCTTGTTGAGGTTCACGCTCAGGTCCAAGCGGTGGTAGGGATGCATGCGGTAGCCATTGCGGGTGCCGACTTGGTCCACTGTGTTGGAGTAACCATAGGGATTGTTTTGGCTCAGGATGGTGCCTTGATAGCTGGAAATCGGCAAGGTGAGGGCATTTCCTGTGCCGAATACCCAGACCAAGCCGACATCTACTTTCTTGCTGAATTCATGCGTGAGCACAAATGAAGCATCGTTGCGGCGGTCGTATTTGTAGGGGTAAATCTCGCCATTGTTGAGCTGGGTAAATTGGCGTTTGTTCCAGCTGAGCGTATAACCGACCCAGCCCGTGGTCTTGCCAAATTTCTTTTGCAAGAAGAACTCGGCACCGTAAGCCCAGCCATTGCCCTGCACGATTTTTTCTTGCCAGTCGTTGCGCTCGGGGATGAATGACGCACCCTCCTTGTATTCGACCAGGCCGGTCATGTATTTGTAATAACCCTCGATGCTGAATTCCAGGCCTTGGTCCTTGAAAGAACGAGCAATGCCAGCCGCGCCTTGGATGGCGCTCTGCGGCTTGATGCTCTTGGTGCTCGGCACCCAGAGGTCGGTCGGCAGGCCTACATTGGTATTGGTGAGCAGGTGCACATATTGGTACATGGTCGTAAACGAGGCCTTGGCGGCCCAGTTCTCGTCGATCATGAGGCGGTAGGAGACGCGCGGTTGCAGGGATTTGTAGAGCTTGCCTTCCACCAAAAAGGCGGAGCCGTGCAAGCCCAAGTTCAGTTTTTGGCGGCTGCCGAGTTTGAAGTCATCCTCGATATACAAGCCCATCTCGTTGGCGGTGATCGACTTGGAACCCAATATCGTATCAAGCGAATAGCCGGGACCCTCGATGATGAAGTTGGAGACGCCGGGGGTGTATTTGTGGTTGATCCCGTATCCGCCAAAGCGCACAAAATGGCTCGGCTTGGCATACCAGTCAAAATCGAAGCGCGCATTCCAATCGCGAATGCCAGAATCGTAACCCAGCGCGAAACGATTCGTCGTCGTCTGCCCATTCGCAGTTTGTGCATCTGATTGATCGATGCCCACTTTGAATCTGAATGTGCTGTAAGTCGCTGCAAAGTTGGCGAACAGCTTGTCGCTGAAAAGGTGATTCCAGCGCAAAGCCGCTATTTTATTGCCCCAGCCGAGCTTGAACGATGTCTTGGATTCGTATGAATCCCCTTGGTACTCATAATTCTGCTTGTCACGCAGGTAGGCCTGGTCATTGCCGCCGTAGAAGCTGAAATAGAGGCGGTTTTGATCATTGAACTTGTGGTTGATCTTGCCGACGGCATCATAAAAATAATAGCCTGCATTGGTATGGCCCTTGGAGGCTGCGAGGATGAGCGGCTGCGCGAGGATGTCGAGGTAGGTGCGGCGCGCCGAGATCATGACCGAGGTTTTGTCTTTCCAAATGGGGCCCTCGACGGTGAGTTTGGAGGCGATAATACCCACACTGCCCTCGCCATGCCACTTTTTCATGTTGCCGTCTTTGAGGCTGATGTCGATGACCGAGCTCAAGCGCCCGCCGTAGCGGGCAGGAAAGCCACCTTTGATGAGGGATACATTGCTGATCGCATCCGCAGGAAAGACTGAAAAGAATCCAAACAAGTGCGAGATGCTATAAATGGGCACGCCGTCGAGCAAGATCAGGTTTTGGTCGGGGCCGCCGCCACGCACGTAAAAGCCCGAGCTACCCTCGTTGCCCGACTGCACGCCCGGCAGCAGTTGCAGGGCCTTGATCACATCGACCTCGCCCATGAGGGCAGGAATCTTTTTGATGATCTCGATTGGCACGTCGATCGTGCTCATTTGTGTGTTTTCGGCGATGTCCTTTTTGTCATTGATCTCCACGGTCTCCATTTCGACGCCATCGCTCGACAAGTCGATGTTGATGGTCGTGTCGCCCGTGAGCTCAAATGCCGTGTTGAAAGGCTTGAATCCAACATAGGAACAATTGACGGCGACCATGCCGCCCTCAGTCGTGATGCTGTAAAAGCCGTAGTTGTTGGTGATGGCGCCGACCTTGCGATCGGGGTCAAAAACCCTCGCGCTGATGAGCTTCTCGCCCGACATCGCGTCGGTCACAAAGCCGCTGATCGTGTATTTTTGTGCCCAAAGTTGCCCCAAAAGCAATATGAGCAGGCCCAGAACGAAGATTCTTTTCATAAAACGTGAAGAGGAGGACAATTGCAGTACAAAAGAGGGCAAAATGTGGTTGCGAAGATAGTGCAAAATATTGACCCAGGTTTGCTGTTGCGCGTCGGTTTTGGGAGGGGGGATTGGAGGTAGCAGGTAGTAGGTAGTAGGTAGTAGGTAGGAGGTAGTAGGTAGTAGGTAGTAGGTAGCAGTTGTTGGGGTTTTGAGTTTGGGGGGAATGGTTGGGGCGCGCATTGTTGCGGTTTGATGGTGGAATTTGGTTGTGCCTCTGTGATTGGTGTGAAGTGTCTGCCACCATGCGAGTAGCTGGGCCTGCGACGCCAGGTTCCTCGTTTCGATTGCGCTGTCCCGCTTGCCAAGCTGGACGTGCCGTATGCGATTTCGTTTTCATTTGCAGAATGATGAATTTGCAGACAGAATGGTTGCAATCGAGACGCTAGAAATTTTCATTTGGGCCTGGATGGCGTTGGCTGTCGGCACCTTCGTTGTTTTACAATTCGTGAGTGCGCCCTATGGGCGGCACGTGAAGCCGGGTTGGGGACCGACGGTGAGCAATCAGCTTGGTTGGATCATCATGGAAAGTCCCGGACTTATCATCATGCCCAGTCTTTTTTTTCTGGGCACGGCTGTCAAAACCCCCGTGCATTACATCTTATTGGCCTTTTACCTCTGCCATTACCTCAACCGCTGCCTCATATTCCCCCTGCGCACGCGCACGCAAGGCAAGCGCATGCCGATCGCCATTGTGGGTAGCGCCATCTTTTTCAACTTGGTGAATACCAGCATCATGGGCATCTGGCTTGGCTGGTTCGCTTCCTATACCGTCGAATGGCTGTATTCTTGGCAATTCATCGTGGGCATCCTTGTATTTGTGGTCGGCGTCGCCATCAATGTCGACAGCGACAACCGGCTGCTGAACCTGCGCAAGCCTGGCGAGACGGGCTACAAGATTCCCCAAGGCGGGTTATTTCGCTGGATCAGCTGCCCCAATCTGTTTGGCGAGATTGTCGAGTGGACCGGCTATGCGCTCATGGGTTGGAATCTTGCCGTGCTGAGCTTTGCCGTCTGGACCTTCGCCAATTTGGCACCCAGGGCCATGGATCACCATCGTTGGTATTTGGGACGGTTTCCAGAATATCCCAAAGAACGCAAGGGTTTCTTGCCTTTTTTGTGGTGAAGCTGGGCGATCGGACCGACCAATAGCCGATGCGCCTCGAAGCCGCATACTCCCTCAATACCCTTCGCGAATCGTTTGCCATAGGCCAAAAAGTCTGATCTTGAATCGTTTTTGTGGCGAGTAAGGATCGGGTAGCATCCCCATTTTGCGAGGAATAAAAAAATATTTGAACCCGTGATCCAAATTTGATCGTGCCGCGTAGGTATGCTGATTTCGATTCAAAAAGTGAGGTTCAGCGATCAAGATCAACGTAGGTGTCAAAATTCAGGTTGGTGCATGTGCCAGTCCTGAAAATTGATGCGATGACCACGCAAATGCGCGTGACAAGTTTTTAGGTTCTTTTAATCAACAATATCCACTGTTCGACAGCCGCATAGGCCAAAGGAACTCGGATTTATCCCAATTTTCGCGACAGACCACCCGCCCTGGGTGGTTTTGTCATTTCAGATGGCCAGGATTAGCTGCGTGGGGCAGGTTGTCACCCACAAAATGAAGGCAATTCTCAAACATTCTCTGCGCCTACAAGTCATATCCATCATGTTCATTTCAAAAAATAAGGTCTGATGTCAAGGTTGATCGTTCTAGGTATCTTCATCGCGCTCATGGTCGGGGTGGAATTTTACGTTTACAATGCCTTGAAAAGCACGTTTAGCTCGGAATGGGCCATCAAGGCTGCCCGTATCGGCTATTTTGTCGCGCTAGGCTTGTCAGTGACCGCGCTGGCCATGATCACCTACGCATTCGCTACTGGCATTTCACGCCCCAATTTTTGGCTCAATTTTGTAATGGGCGTCGGCTTTGTCTTGATCGTCACCAAGCTCATCTTGGCGGCCTTCTTTTTGGTGGATGACATAGCGCGTCTGCTGCAATGGCTGTTTTCCAAAGGGGTTTCGGTGGCGCAAAGCGATCCAGATCCGGTGGTGATGCCGAGTCGCCGCAAATTTGTGGGCCAACTCGGGCTCATTTTGGCATCCATTCCCCTCGCGGGAGCCGTCTACGGCATTCTCAAAGGCAAATATGACTTTACCGTTCACAAGGAAACGCTCAGGTTTTCCGACCTGCCCGAGGCATTTGACGGACTGAAAATCGTGCAGATTTCTGATATACATGCAGGCAGTTTTGACGATATCGATGGCGTGCAAAAGGGCCTCGACGTGATCATGGCGCAAAAACCCGATATCATTTTGTTTACGGGTGACCTCGTGAACAACCTCGCGACGGAGGCGGATCCTTTTGTGGAGATGTTTGCGAAACTGCATGCGCCCTTGGGCAAATATTCGGTGCTGGGCAACCACGACTACGGCCATTATTACCGCTGGGAGACCAAGGTCGACGAACTGAACAACCACATGGCCGTGCGTGCCCAAAATGCCAAAATGGGCTTTCAAATGCTGCACAACCAGCATTTGCGCATCGAGAAAGATGGCCAAAACATTGTTTTGGCGGGTGTCGAGAACTGGGGTTCGCCGCCCTTCCCGCAGTATGGCGACCTCGACAAGACGTTTGCGGGCGTGCCCGACGGCGACTTCACGGTGCTGATGTCGCATGACCCGACGCACTGGGACGAGAAGGTAAAAGCCCACCGCAAGCACGTGCACCTGCAACTGAGCGGGCACACGCACGGCGCACAGTTTGGCGTCGAGATTCCGGGCATTCGGTTCAGCCTCGCGCAGGTGCGCTACAAGCAGTGGGGCGGCCTCTACTCAGAGGGCAATCAGCATTTGTATGTGAACCGCGGCTTTGGGTTCTTGGGCTTCCCAGGACGAGTGGGGATTTGGCCAGAGGTGACGGTGATTGAGTTGAAGCGGGCTTGATGATTATCAGCGCGGAGGGCGGACTTCAAACCGCTCATGGCGTCGGTTCCACACATAGCGCACCTGCGGCGCTTGCATCTGCGCGACGAGGTCTGGATAGACCGCTTGGATGATCTCCAACTTGTTTGCAGGGGCAGCTATGATTTCGTCGGTGTAGCGGTCGATGTGCAGTGCCACTTGCCAGCCTTCGTGCAAGAGATCTTGGTTGTCGGGGACCGCATCAAAGAAAATGCGGCCATCCAAGGGCGGAAAGACCGAGTCCATGGCTGGTATCCATTTGCCATGATCCCAAAACGCCGCCCAGTGGTCCTGTGAATCCCACTCTGTATTCGTGCCTTCCTGCCAAGTGATGACGATGAGCTGGCGGCCCTTTTTGGCTGGATAGATTATGCTGGTGAGGGTGGTGGTATCCTCAGTTTCGGAGCCGTGAGGATCTCTTATCCCCAAATAGCGATGACGTCCATTTTCAAAAGACACCCATTTCGTGCTCTCGAAGTAATTATATTCCCAAAAAATTATGCTCTGACCCAAATGGTGGATCGGCCAGCTTAGTAGCAGTAAGGGCCGGATATCGCGTAAGTGGCCACCCTTTGCCGCGTTGCGCGTCAGGCTAGCAGCATGTTGCCCCAACAGTTCACCATCCACGAGCCTCAGCCAATAGGGAATGGAAATCATGTGAGCCTTTGCCTTTTGATCGTGGTATTCGACCTTGATCGAGCCACTTAACCTGCCGATGTTGTCGATCTTAGTGATGTCAAAAACCATGGTTTTGGGCCTTCTGCAAACGCAGTCCGCCTCAGCGCTCATCTTGTAGCCATCGTCCTTTTTGCTGAAGGCGACAATCCGCTGTTCCTGACCTTGTCGCCATTGGATGGCTGCATCGTCGATGCCATCGTAATCAAGATCGCCCTTGAAGACTTGGACAGTATCGAGTCGGTCGAGCTGAAACTGCTCGGGTGCCATGCGCTGTTGCATGTAGGTCGTGAAGGCTTGCCGCAAGGCCGTATCGCCATCAAACTGGGCTGCAAGGCTCAGCCTGAGACCCATTATCATGAATACAAATAGGACTTTGCGCATGGTCTAGTGATTCGCTTTACCTACCCAATATGCGAAATCGTCATGCATTCCCCAAAAACAAAATCGCTCCCACCATGCGGCGGGAGCGATTTCCTTATGTCATCAGCCCTAGGGCCTTTATGATCAATGCTGATACATCGCGATCGGCGTCTTTTCTTGATCGCCCTGCGCAGGAGCCTCGCTGTGTGCGCCATGCACGCCAGAAGCTTTGATATTTTCCAAGATGCGCACCGAGCTGGCGTCGATTTGCTTCAAGAATGGACCCGAGTTGAAGCCCAGGTAAAACATGAGCAGCACCAGCGGTATCAAGACCAAGATTTCGTTGCGATTGAGGTCCACGACTTTTTTGTTCTCGTCTTTGTCCAAGGCGCCAAACATGACGCGGCGGAACATCCAGAGCAGGTAGACGGCGGCGACGATCACGCCAGAGGCGGCGATCACTGCCCAAATACCCCCGACGACATGGGAGCTGTAAGCGCCCATGAGCACCAAAAATTCGCCCACAAAGCCATTCAAGCCCGGCAGACCGACAGAAGCCAGCACCGTGATCATGAAAAACAGGGTGAAGATCGGGATTTGCTTGGCCAAGCCTTGGAAATCGGCGATCATGCGGGTGTGGCGGCGGTCATAGATCATGCCCACGATGAGGAACAAAGCGCCCGTCGTGATACCGTGGTTCACCATCTGAATCACAGCGCCGTTGAGCGCCTCAGGGGTGAATGAGAAGATGCCCAACACGATGAAACCCAAGTGAGAAACCGAGGAATAGGCCACCAATCGTTTCACATCGTCTTGCACCATGGCAGCCATCGCCCCATAAATGATGCCCACGACGGCGAGGAAACACATGATCGGCGCAAACTCCACCGAAGCCTCGGGGAAAAATGGCAGACAGAAACGCACCAAGCCGTAGGTACCCATTTTGAGCAGCACGCCCGCCAAAATGACCGAACCAGCCGTAGGGGCTTGGGTGTGGGCATCGGGCAACCACGTATGCAGCGGGAAAAGGGGCACTTTGATGGCAAAGGCCAAGGTAAATGCCGCAAAGAGCCAAGTCTGCGCACCACCAGGGATGTCGGTGTTCAGAATGGCGAGGTAATCCGTTGAGAAAATGATGCTCTGCGCGTGTGGATACAGTGTATTGGCCATGGGAGCAGCCTCGATGGCCACCCAGATGATCGCCACCAACATGAGCAACGAACCGACCAAGGTGTACAAGAAAAACTTGACAGAGGCATAGATGCGCTCCTTGCCACCCCAGATACCGATGAGGAAATACATCGGGATGAGCACCATTTCGAAGAAAATGTAGAACAGCACCATGTCCAGCGCACAGAAGAAGCCGATCACACCGACTTCCAAGATGAGCAAAAGGGCGTAGTAAGGCTTCTCCAGCTTGTCGACCGATCCCCAAGAGAAAAAGATCGTGATCGGAAACAAGATCGTGGTGAGCAGCAGCAGGTAGATGGAGATGCCATCGAGGCCAGTCATGAATTTGATATCCAGACCGGGGATGCTGAACCACCAATCACCCACCGAAAACAGCACGTAACTGTTCATGGCCGTGGTCGGCATGCCAGCGGGAGCAGCAGTGCCAAGTGCCGCGTGGTCAAGGTAGTAGAGGTACACGATGATCGAGAGTACCATCGGGATGCAAGAAGATATCAGTGCCATCACCTTGGCCTGTTTCTTGTCCATGAGGAGAACGAGAGGCACCCCGATCAAGGGGGCGACTATCGTGAGATTCATCAACAAATTTGCGAGCTCAGCCGACATATCAGGATCGATTTTTTTATCGAGGCGGCAAATTAATCAATGTGTATGGGAATGTGAAATGGAAAGAAGGGATAGTCGGTAGAAATTCAGATTGGAGGATTTTGGGGGCCGTTCACGGGATGCGTTTGAGGTAGTAGGTAGCAGTTAGAAGGTAGAAGTTGCGGGAGTGTTTAAGCAGGACTCACCTGCTCCCTGCTACTTCCTCCCTGCCACCTAATTAAATTACTCCCGCACATAAACCCGCCTCACACGCTGCGAGATGCCCGTGAGGATCTCGTAGGAGATCGTGTCGCAAAGGGTTGCGAGCTCATCAACCGATACAAAATCATTGCCTTGGCCGCCCATGAGCACGACTTCGTCTCCCGCTTGCGCGCCAGCGACATCGGTCACGTCGAGCATGAGCATGTCCATGCACACGCGCCCGATTACGGGCGCGCGCTGCCCCCGGATGAGGAAACGGCCCTTGCCGTTGCTCAAGCTGCGGCGGATGCCGTCGGCGTAGCCGATCGGCAAGGTCGCGATGCGGGCCGGATGGTCGCGACTTTCGCTGCAACCGTAGCCGATGGGCGTGCCGGCCGCGTATTCGTGCACCTGCGTGACCACGGTGTGGATGCTGCCGATCTCTTGCAGGTCGATCGCTGCCGTCGCAAACGGCGGAATCCCATACAAACCGATCCCCAGCCGCACCATGTCCATGGCATACTGCGGAAACCGCAACATGCCCGCCGTATTGCAAATATGCCGCAGTGGCAAAGCCTCAAAGGCCACAGCGGCGACCAATTCCTGGTAAAAATGCTGGAAACGCTCGGCCTGCAAGTGGGTGAATGCATCCTGCTCGGGCGCATCGGCGCTGGCAAAGTGGCTCAGCACGCTCTTGACGACGACATTGGGCTCCGCCTGCAAAAAATCGATCAATTCGTCGGCGCCCTGCCACCCAAAGCCGAGGCGGCCCATGCCGGTGTCGACCTTGATGTGCACAGGAAATTGCGTCTTGCCGAGCAGCCGCCCCTCGGCGATGTAGCTGCGTAGGAATTCGAGGTTGTACACCTCGGGCACCAAATCAAAGCGGTAAAGCTGGGCGATGCTTTGCAGGTCGGCATTCATGACCATGATCGGCACGTGGATGCCGCGCGTGCGCAGCATGATGCCCTCGCTCGTGTAGGCGACCGCGAGTTCGTCGACGCCCTCGCGCACGACCGCTTGGGCGATCTCCCAGGATCCGGAGCCGTAGGCGAAGGCCTTGACCATGGCCATCGTGCGGGTCGTCTTGGGCACCCGCGACCGGAATTGCCGGTAGTTGTGGGCGAGCGCATTCATATTGATCTTGAACCAGGTGGCGGTGGCGCGGCGGCTCAGGTAGGGAATGAGGCGATCCAGCCCAAAACGACGGGCGCCCTTGAGCAAGACCGTGCGGTTGCGAAAGCGCTCATAATCAAATGCCTCGATAAATGCCTCGGTGCTGGGATAACTCGCGATCCAAGGCACGTCGCGCAGCATCAAGTCAAAAACAGGACCGATCACGATGATGCTGTCGGCGCCCAGGGCCTGCACGGCCATGTCGAGTATCGCCTTTTGCACCCGCTCTTGGGCCGCACCTTGGTGATCGATGTCGGTGAGGATGAGCGTGCGCGCGGCGTGGTAACGCTCTGTCGCAAGCAGCGAGAGTGCGTTTTTGACGGAACTCAGGTCGGCGTTGTAGGCATCGTTGATGACGGTGATCTCCGGGTTGTCGGTGATCATCTCCATGCGCATGGACACGGGCCGCAGCAGCGCGAGACGGTCTTTGATTTGGGCGAATGGAACCCCGAGGTGCAAAGCCGCCGCTACCGTCAAGGCGGCATTTGACAAGGCAGCCTCCCCTGGGATTGGGAGATCAAGAAAATAGCTGATGCCAGCATACTGCAGTGAAGCAGTACTACTTGCATGATCGAAATAGGTATGCTCAAGGCAATAGTTGCTGCCACGACCAGGGCCTAAGGTCACAAGTTGCAATCCTGGATGGCTTTGATGAAATGCATAGACATGCTGAGCCACAAATGCGTCTTGCGTATCGGCAAGCAATGCCTTTGCGTGGTCAAAAAGCTGAAGCTTTTCTTGAAGCTTCTCGGCGGGGCTGGCAAAACCCTCGGCATGGGCGTCGCCAAAGTGGGTGAGGATGCCGATATCGGGGCGGATGATGCGTTCGAGGCGGGCCATTTCGCCCTTTCGGGAGATGCCAGCCTCTATGATGGCGACCTCGTGATGGGCCTCGATGCCCAGCAAGGACAGCGGCACCCCGATCTGCGAATTGTAGCTGCCAGGCGACTTATGCACTGCGAAATGGTCGCCGAGTAGGGTCACGAGCCATTCCTTGACCGTGGTCTTGCCATTGCTGCCGGTGATGGCGACGACGGTACAGTTGAAGCGTGCGCGGTGGCTCCCCGCGAATGCCTGCAATGCCGCGACGGTATCGTCGACAAGGATGCCACTCGCTCCGACAGGCAGCATGCCAGCATCGCTCAGTAAAAAGTGCCGCACGCCCTGGTCGAATGCGCGATGCAAAAAAAGATGGCCATCGCGGTTGTCGCCCTTGATCGCCAAAAAAAGCGTGACGGCAGGTTCAGGCAGCTGCCGCGTGTCAAATTCGACCTCGGAGAGGAGGTCATTGGAGGCCTGCCCGATGACAAGTGCATCGGGGCCGATCATGTCGGCAATCTGGGCTAGGGTATATTGAAATCCGCTCATGCTCTAGTGCGCAAGTTTCGGTAAAAAATGGCAAACGTGAAGCGGTGGCCTCGGGCCAGATGCTGATCGATATCAAGCCTCTGGCTTTTGGGGTGGAGGGGTGGAGCGGCTAGCTACAAGTTCTTATTCCATCTGCAGCTTTGAGACCCAGTGCCCATTCCTGTCCAAGATGCCCATGTGGAGCTTTCCATCGACGGTCTTAGAAACTGAAAAACTCCCGCAATCATTTGGGGAGATACTGTCGTATTCGGCGGGAATAAAAGGCTTGCCTTGTAAGTCCATCATCCCCTCCTTGCCATCGAGTATGACGTAAATCCAATTGTCGGTCAGCGTGATTTGATCATAAACGATCGACAGCAGCAACTGGCCTTGGCTGTCGCTGAGCCCCACGGAGTCTCCTTGCATGATTAGCCATCGGTCAGTACCCATAGGCTTGACGCTACATCTTGGGCAGTCATAGACTGGATGGGTCCGCAAAAAGGCAATCTCCCTAATCGGAATCGAATCGGAGGCATAGGGGCCCAAAATGCCTTTCCCCTTGAGTTTTTTGCCATAGAACCAGTTTGAATTGCGTAAGTACCAAAGCCATCCATCGACGATCGCTGGCTTTGCGATGTTGTTGCTGTCCCGATAGATGACACGGTGGCGCAGGTTGCGCACTTCATACATATCACGATTGCGCAAAACATAGAGGTCTTTTTCTCCCCAACCGACGCCACCATCAATTTTGTCAATGATCTTGGTATCCTTGAGGAGAAATACATGGGCTTCGGTTTGGGTCGCGGCCTCGATAATACCCCACTGCGGAAATACATCAATGCGTTCGTAAATGGGAGGAAGAATGGTTTTTCCATTCCTGTCCACGACACCAAGTGCTGCTGTGCCTACAAACGGGGGTGCACAACACCAACTGTAGGCCACTGGTTCGGTAACTGGGGCAGCTGGTTTGGCGATCGGCAAAGAGTCGAGGTGCAGCACAAACGTACCACCTGCTGCCTTGAAATCTTGGTGGGAAAATGGGGTGAGCAGCTTGCCGCTGGCGTCTGCCAGTGCACGCATATCGCCATGCTCGATGATCTGCAAGCCTATGGCATGCAAATCCTCATCTCGCAGGCGCTTGACGATCGCATTTCGCTGAGCGAAGTTCGGTAGGTTTTCCGCGAAGCTCAGGTCTCTGGGTTGCAGAGGTCGCGTTCTATGGCGGGTCATGCTGATGGGATACGCAATGATTGGGACATGCATGGCATCAGAGATCCAATCAGCAGGCCGCTTGCGCCAGCCCAAGGTGCGCAGTTCGACGCCCAAATCAGAGGGCCAATCCAGGGCGAAAAGTGCTCCATCTGGCAAGAGAGAATACCAATGGCCATCTCGGCGCAAAACGATCTTCCAAAGTCGAACCGGGGTAGGTTCATCAGGATACGGATACCTGGGCGATGACCAATGCAAGGCAAAATCAAAGTCAAAACCATGCCGCAACTGTCCACTCGAGTCCATTACTGCGATCTTGCCATTGCGGTAGAGCAATGAAAAGCCCTCGTCCAGCGGAACCGCGAGATCATCTAAGCTGTCGATCACGACGCCCCCGGCATTGACAATCGCATAGCGGCCCCCCTCGACATGATGGGGTTCAGAGCAGTATTTTGCGATTTTGCCGTTTTTGCAGGTCCAGAAGAGGCCATTGCCCCAATAGCCAATCCATTGGGAGGCCATCGGAACCACCCATTCCCCCTTCAGATTCAAAATTCCCGAGTTGCCGACGACATATCTCGGGCACAAGCGATCTGGATCGGAGTAATGATTGGCTTCCCAAGTGCCTGAATTGGCAATGATGAGCCCGTCCTTGGGAAAACTCAAACGATAGGGTTGCAGCGGGAATATCGGCTGACCTTCTTTGTTCAAAAAGCCCTCCATGGCGTCGCGTCTCACCCACGCGATACAATCGCTGCTGGACTGAGCCTTGACGATCGTCGAAAACATGACCCACGCAAAACAGAAGGTCGCGATGGCTAGCAGATAGGAATGTCGATGTAGCGTCACGAAGGGAAATATACGAATTTAGATGGACTGCCCAAAGGAGGTGCTCCATCAGGAGGGGCAATCGTCTTTCTTGGGGTGGAATCAAAAATAGGGAATCCAGAGGTGAGCGCAGGAAAGACTATTCTTCGCACGCACCCACTTTTTTTCAGATATTGATGCAACCCTTGCTTTTGGGTCCTGTCATTGAATAAATTGCTACCCGACGGGCGGCAAAAATAGAAATGTTCTTGGGCAATGGCACGTCGCATTGCTGGCTGATATCAAAACGATGAGACTCATGAAAAAACTCACCATCCTCTTTTTTGCTTTGGTCGGATGCTTTTTGTCGCTGCAAGCCGAACGCGACACGTTGCGTGTCTTTTTTGATGAAGGTGCCGAGCAAGTGACGGGTTTCCAGCAATCGCTGATCGACATCTTTGTGCGGACGCACTACGCGGCCGGAGAGGTGATCGTCGCGGGCCATACTGACGATCAAGGTGATGCCCGTGCCAATCTGATGCACTCTCGCACACGTGCCCAAGTGGTCACGGAGTACCTGCTCGGCAAGGGGCTCGGCGCCCAACAGTTGGTGATGGAGGCCTGGGGCGAAACGCGGCCGCTGTATCCCAATTCCAATCCCATTAACCGCGCGCGCAACCGTCGCGTGGAGCTCATCGGCATCCCCAACCCCGACGTGTTTGAGGACGTGAGGCCCCTCGCCCGCCAGCAACTGACCCTGCGCAATGGCGAGCAAGTAGCCTACCGCGAAATGACGACGCCTGAAGGCGGGAGCAAAAAAATCTATGTTATTACCATCGACAAGCCCGCGGAGCCCGCCCAGTCATTGCTCAACTTTGGCTTGAATAGCCTGCTAGGCGGGTCTCCCGTGGGCCCACCGCTGCCCGATGCTTGTGCAAATGCGCTGATGATGCGGTTCACGATCCCCGTGAGCAAGGAGCTGCGCTGCCCGATCTCGCAGATCAAGTTTGATGACGTGCCCTACAACGGCAGGAAGACGGGCCTGGATGCCGAGGCGCGCTTTCTCAAGCCTGTGCTTTCTGATAGTGGCTACCATTTCGAGATCTTGATTCCCGACCGCCGCGCCTGCGCTGCACCGACCTATGCGATCGGCGACAAGTGCCACACCGAGCAGCAGGCTCGGGTAAAGCTCGACCACGTGCGCTCACGCGACTTCGTGGGGCGCATTCAAGTCACTGGCGAACGCTTCATTCCCCAACTCAGCACTGACGGGAGCTATGCCGTGCATTATGTGAATGGCGATCCCAATACCCTCAAAATCCAAGCGGTCTTGTACAAGTCCCGCATGCGGATGGTGACGCTGAGCAAATTGCCGCTGGGAAAATTGCCTTATGATGCTGGGCAGCGCTGTTATGTGATCTCACCCAAGGACCTGAGGGCGCTGCGCAAGGTGCAGGATAAATAAGTATTGAAAACTACCCAATTTTTGGATCGGGGCATGCACGCGAGTGGATGCCCCGGTTGCTTTTTAGTCCGTAACCATGACCTTTTGCGTGAGCCCGCCTGCCTTGAGCAGGTAAGCCCCGGCAGCGAGCCTGCTCACCGACAGTTTCAGCTCGTGGTGGCCAGGGTCGCCCGCAGCGATCAGCTCCTTGTGTACCAATTTGCCATCCAAGGCAAAAAAGGATAATTCGACGGCCTCGCCCGTGCTGGAGTTGTACTCGACGGTGAGGGGATCGCCCTGCCGCACTGGCGAGGGATAGGCGAGCAAAAAGTCGATGCCAGCAGCATAGCGGTGGGCCTCGATGATGGGCGACAGATAGGCCTCACCATTGTGACCGATGGCGCGGATGCGGTAAAAGGTCGTGGGCAGGTGGCTGTGCATCGTGTCGACTTGGCGGTAGGCCAACTTGCCGTCGATGGCCCTCACGTGTTGCCCTTCGGCAAAAGTGTAGCCGTCCTCAGAATTTTCAATCACAAAATGGTCCAGTTCGTCGGCGTTGATTTCCCAGTCGAGGGTGGCGAGGCGGCCATTGACTTCCGCGCTTGCATGGAGCCACTCGATCGGCAACACCAAGGGCGTAGTGGTAACCACCACGTCGTCGACAAAATAATAGGCATTGTAGCCGATGCTCGTCGAGCTGCCGACAAATTGCGCGGTTGTATTGGCGTCGTCAAAGAAGTTGCCGACCATCACGGCATTGTAGGCCACGCTGGGCACAAAGGAGCCTGTGACTGTGGTCCAGTTCACCTTGTCTGAAATGACGACTGGCGAGTACAAGTGAGCGGTGTTGTTGATGGGGAATGCACTGTTGAAGCTGCTGCAAAACTGCATGCCCATGCGGTTCACAGCATAGTTGGAGTTGTCGACTAAGTTGATTTTGAATTGCAGATAGTAGGTGGTCCCAATGGAAAGGGGCGTGGTGAGCGGCACGTACAGAAACTCTCGGATGTTGGCGAGGTAT
>JANPHP010000404.1:0-3373 GCA_031424495.1 Bacteroidota bacterium
ACCCATGATCGTCATGGTGTCGGTGAGTGCTGCAGACTCAAAGCCGATCACGCCATCGCGGTCCATCGTATAGGGCGCGTAGCGCGGATCTTTGAGGTTGAACTGACCTTGGCTGTCGCGGGTGCCGTCGGGCGTGCGCACGATCATGTTGCTGCCGCCGATCGTGAGGATGGGGTTGTCTGGATCGTGGATATAGGTCTTGTAGCCCTCGTCGGTGGTGGGGGCTGCATCGTCGATGCTGCCATTGGCGTGGAGGTATTTGGGCGTCCAGCGTATGTGTTGGATCATCGGGAAGGTGTCGGTCGCAAACCAATAGTTGCCGACGCCTTGGTTGGCAGCGACGCCATCGTCGACCGGGCCGGGCACATAAAAGCGCACATTGGGCACGCCTTGTGAGAAATCTTTGTAGGGAATCGGACCCATCGGCGTGGCTGAGATGTCAGCGATGAGGGGACCGAGGTTGGGCACGGGGATGGAAAATGGCAGCACACCCGGCAAGAGCGTGCTCCTGACCTCGGCTTGCACAGCCGCGATGTCGCCCTGACCGATTACAAAGTTGATGAGCTCATGCAGCTTGAGAATGAGCGGCTGCGAAGGAACCCTGATCTGCAGGCCATTGCCGCCCACGTCTTGCCAGACTTGGCTCTCGGGGATGATCACTTTGGGCTCGCCCAGCTCGCGGCCGGGAATGTAGTTGAGGTTGTACCGAAACCAACCAATGATCTCGCTGTTCACCGTTTTGGCGAGGTCGAGATTGCTGCCAAATCCGTCGAGGTCTATGCCGATGAGGTCGGTCACATTGGACGGATAGGTGCGGTCGCCCGTGGTGCGGCCGCCCGTCGTTTGGTGGGCCCAGGGGCCGATCACCAGCTTTTGCATATTGGCGATTTGCGGACTGTTGTTTTCGCGCATACGCTGCCAGGTATCGATTTGGCCGTCGGTGAAAATGTCCCACCATCCGCTCAGGTGATAGGCAGGCACGCGCATGTTGGTGTAGCGGCTGTATTGGCCATTGGGGTCGCCCTCGCCATTGGCGTCGACGGGAGCTGCGGAGGCGTCCATGTCGGCGCGGCCCTTGCTCGTGGGGTAATAGCCGCAATAGTCATTGTCATAGCGCACCTTGGTGAAGTGGTCGATGGCTGCATTGGCCGCATCAAACTTGTTGGGGAGGCCATAGTCGGTCGCGCTGTGGATGCGGTTGTCGATGTCGTTGTCGGTGGCGTTGAATGCATCGTCGGTGCCCGTAAAGATCTGCCCCTTCACCCAACCCGTCACAATGCGGTCCCTGAAAACGCCGTTTTGGTAGCCCGTGTAGCGAAAGTGCTCCAGCGTGGCCACGATCGGGAAGAGCGCCTTGAGGCCATGCTTGGCAGGATCGGGATCGATGCGATGGGCCGCAGCCGCCTGGTATTGCGAGTTGCCGAGGGCCGATGCGCCAAACATGGCGATGTCGCCCGTGGTCATGCTGTTGTTGGTGTGGGGCAGACTACCGTAGTCCCGCACGAGGCTGTCGAGGATGAATTGCACACTGTTGTAGCCATCCTCATGGCGGTTCCCGTTGCGCGGGTCGCCGAGGTCGGTCACGTCGAGCACGTGGCCATAGTTGGGGTGATAGGGGTTTTTGTTCCAGCTGTCGCTATACATCGGCATGTACACGCCTTCGCTGGCGTAGCGGCCGCGCATGTCTTGCATCACAGACGCGTAGCCAAACAGGCTGATGTATTCGCCCGTGGGGTCGCCCGTCTTGTCATAAGGCGTACGCGTGAAGACGACCGGCAACTGATACGGATTCGGATTCGGCTGACCACCGATCGAGTCGTAATAAATGATCTGCGTGTGGTTGGGGATGAGCATGATGTCGCCCAAGTTGGTCGTGCCCCCGAGGATCGCTGGCAACGGCAGGGAGAGATTGACCAGCATGCAATCCTGGGTCTCGGGGATGAATACATCGGTGCTGAGCTTGATGCCATCGGGCATCGTGAAGTCGACCGTTCGCCGCCCCGAGAACTCAGAAATGGCGTCAATCTTGCCATTGAGCACGTTTTGCGCTGTGGTTGTCTGGGCAAATAGCGCCAAGAGCGCGAGTGTAAGGCAATAGATTTTGTGTCGAGGTTGCATTCTGGACGGACGTTGATAGACTGATGAAAGCGAAAACAATACTTCAAAAACGGAAATTAACGGTTTTTGAAATGGAATGCAAATTGGGGTGATGGGAATCAGCCTGCGGTAAGTGCGATTGGTAAGGGATGGCGTGGCGGGTGATTTTACAACAATGAAAATGCCTAGAGTTTGGGTCGAGAGTGGTGTACAAGTGGTATACATGTGGCAGACAAGCGGTAGACAAGCGGCACAGATAGAGCTCCGCTAGGGACTCGGAAGGGACCCGAAAGGTATCCGGCTTATATCCTGAAGCAAGCTCGAATGGGGCTGGAACGTAGTTGGAAGCAGACTGCCCCGAGACTGCAAGCAACTTGCCCCGAGGCCAACCCCCGAGCGGAGGCAAGGCGACGGCGGACAGCGGTAATAGCGTCGGCGTGGGGGGAATTAACGGTTCGGGTACGGGTGGACTGTACGGGATAATGGTTTGGGTACGGGACGCCGTCACCATCCGTGAGCTGCAAAACATCAACTATTACCTGACGCGCAGGGCCTTGATTCATTGCTACTTTTCCCGTAAATTGGTATTCAAATGGAGCTGCTTGTCAAATGAACGATCCACCAAATCTTGGTTAGCTACAACTTGCGACAATGTTGAAGGACATGATCGCCCGAACACGATAACACCCACCATGAAAAAAATCTGCCTATTCATTTTCCTGTTGTCGATGGTTTTGTCAGCTCAAGCACAGAGTTTTAAGCCCGACCGCAGTGCCTATGTTCAATTTTTGACCAGCGCAGGGGGTGGGAGCATTCGTGGTCAAATCGCCGAGCGCGGATTCAAGGTGATGGAGGTCTACTATTTGCTGACTGAGCACCATCAGATTTGGATGTTTCCACTGACGGGAATTCTTTACGATGAGCAAGGAAAATACTATGCCCTGTGGTCTCGGTATATTGAGCGCAATGATTTTTTTCTTTGTGATTCCATCGTTTTGAGAAACTTGAGCACCGATGGCAATGGGGTTTGGGTGGATATGGAAATCCATGCGGGTGAATTGGATCGCAAGGAAGATGGTTGGCAGTTGGAGGACAATGATCCTCCATGGCATAGGAAATGCAAAGCAGTCGGTTTCTATCTGGCCCGTACCGACCTTTTCATTACCCACAATTTTATTATGGTTTATAAGTGGACAAATAGTCCTTGAACCTTCTCCAGTCCTTTGCCTTCTCGACGAGCATGAGGTAGCCTTGCCAGAAGGTCTTCATGCCAGGA
>JANPHP010000405.1:0-4288 GCA_031424495.1 Bacteroidota bacterium
CCTACTTGGATCAAATCGCCAAGTTGGGTATCGCCGATCGCCTTGTCTTGCGCACCGATTTCATCGCCAATACCGATGTCGGCAAGTATTTCTGTGCCAGCGACATGATCGTGCAGCCCTACAAGACTGCCACGCAGAGCGGTGTGACCCAGATCGCCTATCATTTTCACAAGCCCATGCTCGTCACCAACGTTGGCGGCTTGCCGGAAATCGTGCCGCATGGCCGTGTCGGCTACGTGACGGAGGTGAATGCAACAGCCATTGCAGACGCCTTGGTCGATTTTTATGAAAATGGGCGGGAACAGGCGATGATAGCTGAGGTAATCAAGGACAAACCGCTGTTCAAGTGGGACTATTTTTGTAAATTGATACATGAATTGTCAGACAAGATCATGAAGCCATGAATCGCAGCGATTTCCCCAGCAAGATAGATGCACATTGGACCCTGTTTTTGGACCGTGATGGTGTGTTGAATGAACGCATTGTGGATGGTTATGTGCGCAATTGGAACGAATGGGTGTGGAATGAAGGTGTTTTGGAGGCCATCGCGTCGCTGAGCAAGCGCTTTGGCAGGCTTGTCATCGTGACCAATCAGCGGGGCATCGCACGCGGGCTCTATACCGAGCAGGATTTGGAGGATGTGCATACGCACATGCTTGCTGACATCAAGGCGGCGGGCGGGCGTATACAGGCGGTGTACCACTGCCCGCATGACAAAGACGCCGGCTGCAATTGCCGCAAGCCTCAGCCAGGCATGTTGTTGCGAGCCGCGCGGGAAAATGCCCATATCGACCTCAAAAAAGCATTGATGGTGGGAGACAGCAACTCAGACATGGAGGCCGCGAAAGCTGCCAAAGTGCATGCTGTCTTCATCGGCAAGATGCACCGCGACTTGCCGGGCAATGTGCTCACGGCATTGCCCGATTTGGCAACATTTGCACGGCTGTTTGAAACCGAATAGTTGCTGTAAACTTGCAACCCCAAGCCACGGCTGTGGTGAAAACTTGAAAAAAGAAAAATGGACGAGAAATACTGGCAAGAACGCTGGGAAAAAGAGGAAACCCCTTGGGATCAAGGCAGCGCAAGCCGAGCCTTGATCGCCTACTGTGAGCAATTGGCAGACAAGGACATCAGCATCCTGATCCCCGGTGCGGGCAATGCTTATGAAGCCGATTGGCTATTGGAAAATGGGTTTCGCAACGTGACGGTCCTCGACTGGTCACAGAAGGCTTTGGATAGCTTTTTGGAACGTCGACCCGATTTTCCGACCGAACAGGCTATTTGTGGAGACTTTTTCGCATTGGAGGGGCACTTCGACCTCATTTTGGAGCAGACTTTCTTTTGTGCTTTGGATCCGGGGCGCCGTCCTGCCTATGTCATGAAGATGTTTACTTTGCTCAAGTCAGGGGCCACGCTTGCAGGATTGTTGTTTGATTTTCCCTTTACGGGCGGGCCACCATTTGGCGGTAGCGAAGATGAATACACGGAGCTATTCCATTGGCTGTTTGAGGTCAAGAAAATGGAGCGCTGCTACAACTCGATCAAGCCGCGCGAGGGCAAGGAATTGTTTTTCATCTTAAAAAAGCGGATTTTGGAGGGATAAGGCTTAAAAAGAACGCAATGACGACTTTGTTCTCCCTGGTTTATCTTCCTCAAGAACGGTTTTTGATTGCTTTTCGCATCATTGGTGTGTTGGTACTGCTGTTTTTCGCGATTCTCTTTTTACAATCCGCGATCGACAAAATCAAGGACCGCAAAGGCAACCTGGACTGGCTCACGGGTCACTTCGCCAACAGCATATTCAATGGGCAGATCCAAGCATTGCTGAGCATACTCACGATCATGGAGTTGGGAAGCGGGCTGGCCGCCCTGTTTTGTGCGATTGCAGTTGTGTTCCTTCCTTTCTCAGAATTTGCAATTCCATTTTTTGTCGTGAGTATGTGTGCCGTGACGCTGCTCGCCCTCTTCATGGGGCAGCGCATCGCAAAGGACTATGCTGGCGCCGCCGGCATTGTCCCTTACTTTGTCGTCGCGTTGATGGGCATGGGCTATTTTGCAGTATTCATCTGATTGGGGGCCGATTGTTTATTCTTGACTGCAAATCCCCAAAGCAGGGCCGATATCCCCAAAGACAAGCCGCATATCACAAAAATGATGTCGAGGTTCTCGGCATTTTTGAAAATCCTTCCAAAGACTGCGCTCACGATCAACTGCGGAATCACCACCGACAAGTTGAAAATCCCCATGTAGAGGCCCATTTTGTCTGAACTCACGTATTCGCTCGCGATTGCAAAAGGCAAGCTCACCACGGCAGCCCAGCCGATGCCGAGCAGGCCCATCACGATGTATAGGATAAACGGCGAACCTCCCAAACCCAAAATTGCAAAATAGGACAAGGACATGATCGCGAGCGCGACAGAATGCGCGCGCACGCGCCCGATCTTTTTTGTAAGCGGTGCCAGCACCAAGGCAGGTAGTATGAAGCCCACAGTATTGAGAATCAAGAAGCTGATGTCGATGATCTGCCCCATTTCATCGTCGTCGGTGATGCCCATTTTGCCTTTGACGAAGGCAAAAAGAAACACAAACATCGTCTGCACGCCCAGCCAAGTGAAGGCATTGGCCAGGTAAATGAAGATCAGTTGCTGCAAATTGGTGCTGTTTTGGGCGGATATTGTGGCTTGAACGGGCGCAAGTGAGCGTGGTTCGTTGATGAACAAGACAGGCAAGATGTTGAATGTCAGCATAACAGCCATGCCCACGTAAATGAGGAATTCCTTGCCCCACATCAAAGCAATGAAATAGGCGCTCACGCCAAAAAAGCCGGAAACCGTCTGCATGATCGTGTACCCCTTGGTACGTGCATCTCCCTCGGGCGTCATATCTGCGATGATGGAGCGTGTTGGATTGAATCCGATATTGATCGCGAGGTCCAGCCCTAGTGCGACCGTGAGCGCCACCAACATGATATCCAAGCTGCCCAAAGCATTGGATATCAAGCCTAAACGTGGCAGCATAAAAAGCATCGCTGCAGCCAAAATGCCGCCGATGATGATGAGCGGTCGGCGGCGTCCGCCTAGAAACCAGACCTTGTCAGAGATGAATCCGGCCAGCAATTGCCCCACGATGCCAGCCAGCGGGCCCGCCAACCAGACATAACCCACCTCGTCAATCTTGAGGTGATATTTGGTCGACAAAATCCAGGACAAGGCCGAGATTTGGACCGAAAGGCCGAAGCCCATCGCAGTCGAAGGGAGGCTCAACAGGAGGTAAAATGGGAGCGAAGGCGTCTTTTGCAGCTTGGACATCTTATTACTAGGCTAAGTCTCAATTATCCACAAGTGGCAAAACAATAATAGTGTTAAAGTGACACTAATTAAAATTTTTCCTTTTATCTTGGTTAACGAATTGGTATCGAAGTATTTCTAACGGTAGTATCTGATGGCGCAAAAACCTCAGCTGTCCTTTTGGCAGATTTTCAATATGAGCTTTGGATTTTTTGGAATCCAGATCGGTTTTGCATTGCAGGGCGGTAACGTGAGTAGGATTTTCCAAACGTTGGGAGCCAAAGAAGACGATATTCCGATCTTGTGGCTTGCAGCCCCGCTCACGGGCTTGCTGGTGCAACCCATCATCGGTTACTTGAGTGACCGCACGTGGACGAAACTCGGTCGCCGTCGGCCATTTTTCATGCTAGGGGCCTTGCTTTCGTCGATTGCTTTAATACTCTATCCCAATTCCCCCACAGTTTGGGCCGCAGCTGGCGGATTGTGGATGCTCGATGCCTCGATCAATATCTCGATGGAGCCATTTCGTGCATTGGTGGGAGATTTGCTGCCCCACAATCAGCGCAACCGTGGATTTGCGATGCAAAGCGTGATCATCGGCACAGGGGCAGTTTTGGGTTCCTTGCTTGTCGAGATTTTCAAGGGGATCACGCCAGAGCAAGCCGTGCCCGGCGTCGTACCTACAGCTGTCAAATGGGCATTTTATTCGGGGGCGGTGATATTTTTGCTTGCTGTCGGTTATACGGTTCTCACGACCAAGGAATATTCACCAATTGAGATGGCCGCATACGAGGTTGCCGAACGTGCCGATGCCTCAGCGCCTGCGCCGATGCAATCAGGCTTTTGGGTAACCGTCGGTCAGCTGGGCTTGGTGCAATTTTTCACTTGGTTTGCGCTCTTTACAATGTGGGCCTATACCAACTCTGCCATCACGAGCGAACTCTACGGCGTTACCGATGCCAAGATCCAAGTCAATGAATTCAACCAAGGTTCTGACTGGG
>JANPHP010000406.1:0-9506 GCA_031424495.1 Bacteroidota bacterium
CGATGCCGAGTCCCACGCCGCCGGCGGTGAGGGTTTTGAGTTCGTCGGCAGCACTGTCATAATACAAGGTCTCGCAGTGGCCCGCCCGCAGCAGCTCGATCACGCGCTGCTCCATGTCGATCTGCAAGTAGGTGAGCGTCATGAAGCTGCCCTTGCGCAGACACTTGCTCAGCGCCTTGTTGGCGGTGAGGATGAAGTCGCGCACGCCCATGTCGAGCTGCGTCAGCGCTTGGAAAATGCCCTTGGTCTCCGCCATGTAAAAGGCAGCCGTCGTTCCCTTGCCTGAGACGTCGCCGATCGCCACCTTATAATAGGTGCCATTTTGGGTGACGTCGTAGAAGTCACCGCCGATCTCGTCGACCTCTTGGCTCATCACAAAAAACTCGATCTTGTCGGTGCCGGGCAGGTCTTGGGGCAAGATCTGCTTCTGAAAGGTCTTGGCCATGCGCAATTGCTCGCGGTAGATCTCCAGGTCGATCGAGCGCGCGACGAGTTCGGCATTTTCAATCGAGATGCCCGACTGCTCGGTGAGGCCCACAAGCGAGAGCACCGTCTGCTCCTCAAAGGATCCCGAGAGCTCATTCACCAAATAAATCACCCCGATCGGCTTGCGCGTCGACATGATCGGCAGCGCGAGCAAGCTGCGGATGCGCGTGCGTGCAAAGCGGAAGTGCCTGTGCGTGCGGATGTTGCGGATGTGCATGTATTTACCCGAATCCAAAACGGCCCTGGTGATGTTGTCGCGGCGACGCAATTCCTCAATCTCGGTCTTCTCGACGTTTTTGGAATAACTCACCAAGAGGTCTTCCGGCTTTTCCGAATCGCCATACAACTCGATCCAGCCCCCGGTGGCATTGCTCGTGAGCAGGCTTGCATCGAGCAGCGTGCGCAGGATCTCCTCCGAATCGAGATTGGATTGGATGCTCTGGTTGATGCGCTGTATCGTGGCCAACTCTGAGCTGCGTTGCTCAAAGACGCTGCTCGTGGGCAGATTGAAGATGAGCACCAAGCCAGAGAACAAGGTATAGATCACGGGGAATAGGAAAAATAGCCCCAAAATCGTGTAGCGCCGCGTGAGCAACCCCAGAAAATCCCGCGTATTCGGCAGCGATTCGTAGGGGTATTTCGTGTAGAAGGCGATGTAAAGCAAGATGATGATGCCGATCAAAAAGAGACTCCTGAGCTTTTGGTTGAAGTTCAGGTAGGCGCTCCAGTTCACATTGGCACTCAGCAACAAAGATACCGCCAAGAAAATCGGGATGAGAATGCGGGTAAACAGCACCTCGGCAAAGGTCGCCTCGTCTATGAGTCCTTTGCCACCAAAGGCATGTGACAGCGATGGCTCGGGTCCTAAAAACAAGCGCACGATGCCCAGCAAAAACACGACCTGCATGATGTGCCAAGAGATGACTTTGCGTTTGTTTTTTTGGTAGAGAATGAGTTTGCGGTAAATAAACAGCGTGCTGAGGCAAAAAATGAGCATCGCATACAGCTGCACCGAGACGCTGAGGGCCTTCATCTGCGCATACAGCGCATCGGTCGCCATGTAGTCGGTGATGATCTCAAACAAAAACAGCACGCTGATTCCGGACACGCCGATCACGACCAGCTTCCACAGCAGGTCGATCACGTCCCACTTCTCGATGCGCCGCACCACCTGATCGATCAGGATGTAATTGCTGATGAAAAAGGCCGCGTAGAAGCCCTCACGCACATGTTCGCCCAAAAAGGCAGGGAAAATGCTGTACTTTACCTTCGAGTAACTGACCCAATAATAGAAATTGATGATCAGGATGGGGATCCAAGTCGAGATCCCCAACAGGAACAGGAGGCTATATTTACTAACGATACGCAAAGGCCCCTAAAGTAATCAGAATTGAGCAGAATTTACAGAATTCTCCGAATCACTAGCTGTGTTGAATTCTGGATGCAACACTAGCTACCTAGAATTTAAGATAGCTATTGATTCCCAAAAATACTCAGAATCAATACCGCCGTTGTATTTTGGGGGCAACACTAGCCACCGAGAATTCAGCAAGATGATCTATTCCCTAAATTCCGGAGCAGAATTTACAGAATTCTCCGAATCACTAGCTGTGTTGAATTCTGGGCGCAACACTAGCTTCCTAGAATTCAGCAAGATGATCTATTCCCTAAATTCCGGAGCAGAATTTACAGAATTCTCCGAATCACCAGCCATGTCGAATTCTAGGCGCAACACTAGCCACCCAGAATTCAACACGATGCTCGATTCTCTAAATTCTGAAAATTCTGATTCAGGACCTCGAGTAGTTGGGTGCCTCTTTCGTGATCTGCACGTCGTGGGGGTGGCTCTCGCGGAGGCCTGCACTTGTGATGCGCACGAAGTAGGCCTGCTGCAAGGCGTGGATGTCGGCTGCGCCTACATAACCCATCGCTGCCTTTAGTCCGCCGACGAGTTGGTAGACCACCTCGCTCACATTACCTTTGAAGGGCACGCGGCCCACGATGCCCTCGGGCACGAGTTTCTGGATGTCGTCTTCGACGTCTTGGAAGTAGCGGTCTTTGCTGCCCTCTTTCATCGCCTCGATCGAGCCCATGCCACGGTAGCTTTTGAACTTGCGGCCTTCGTAGAGGATGGTCTCCCCGGGGCTTTCTTCGGTGCCGGCAAAGAGTCCGCCAGCCATGATGGTGCTCGCGCCTGCGGCGATCGCCTTGGGGATGTCACCCGAATACTTGATGCCGCCGTCGGCGATGATCGGGATGCCTGCCTTGAGTGCATACTTGGCGGCCTCCATGACCGCCGAGAGTTGCGGCACGCCGACGCCGGCCACGATACGGGTCGTGCAGATCGAGCCTGGGCCCACGCCCACCTTGATGCCATCGACCCCGGCTTCGCCGAGGGCTTGGGCGCCGCCTTGGGTCGCGACATTGCCCGCCACGATCTGCAGGTCGGGAAATTGCTGCTTGATGTGCTTCACCATGTCGAGCACGCCTTGGCTATGCCCGTGTGCGGTGTCGACAGTGACCACGTCCACGCCGGCATGCACGAGGGCAGTGATGCGCTCGATGGTGTCGTGCGACACGCCCACGGCGGCGCCTGCACGCAGGCGACCGAGGTGGTCTTTGCAAGCGTTGGGGAAGTTGCGCTTCTTGAGAATGTCCTTGTAGGTGATGAGGCCCGTGAGCTTGCCGTTTTTGTCCACCACAGGCAACTTCTCCACCTTGTATTGCTGGAGGATGTTTTCGGCCTCTTCCAGGTTGGTGCCTTCTGGGGCCGTGACCAGGTTTTGGGAGGTCATGAGGCTGCCGATGGTGCGGCCGTCGGCGACTTGAAAGCGCAGGTCGCGGTTGGTGATGATGCCCACGAGGATGCCAGCGGCATTCACGATGGGGATGCCGCCGATCTTGTATTCAGACATGATCTTGGAGGCGCGGGCGAGCGTGTCGTCGGGGCTGAGCGTGATAGGGTCCACGATCATGCCGCTCTCGTAGCGCTTCACACGGCGCACGTGCTCTGCCTGCGCGTCGATGGGCATGTTTTTGTGGATGAAACCAAGTCCGCCCTCGACCGCAATGGCGATCGCCATCTGGTATTCGGTCACGGTGTCCATCGCCGCCGTCACGAGCGGGATGTTCAGCTTGATTTCGCGGGTGAGGTAAGCGCTTGTGCTCACATTCCGAGGCAAGACCACAGAGTGGGCCGGGAGGAGCAAAACGTCGTCGTAGGTAAGGCCTTCGAAGAGAATTTTATGATCAAAAGGCATAGTGCAAATATTCTTGATATTTGCGGGTCAAAGTTAGCGGAGAAATTTTAATCCGCCTCGAAAAGATTTCCACTAGCGATGTTGCTAGCCCTGCGGATTAGGGGCAGGCTGTGCAGGTGCCGACTTCTCAAACGGAAATTCCGCTACCAAATACTCTTCCTTGCGCACCACGACCGTAAATCCGATCTTGCCTTCGACCTCGTAGACTTTGGGGCTCAGGGCAGGGTCGATCATGACATTGTCTTTGATGATGTCGATGCGCAGGTCTTCCTCGGCGGCATAGAGTTGCTGCAAAAAGTCCTCGCGGCGCGTGCTGTTGTTGGAGACATGCACGAGGGCCTCGGGCGACATGAGCAAGCCCAAGTCGGTGAGGATCAGCAGGGCGTCGTCGTCTTGGTAGGTTGCCACGCGGCGTTTCTTGCGGATGCGCACTCCCCCCAACCAACTGTTGACGACGCGTTTGAGACGTTGGAATTCAGACATGGTGATTATTTTTCTTGAATGGTAAAGCTATCGTTTTTCAGCAAAAGCTGAAAGTCGTGTTTTTCTGGTGTGATTTGGATCGGCAAGTCACTGTTGCGGCAGCCCACAGTCACGCAGCCGATGACGCTCAGCGAATTTGCAGCGAGTAGAAACAAACTATACTTCATGCCATTAATTTAAAGAGTTTTCTCAAAATCAATGTGCCTCCTGAAAGCCGTCTGCGCCCAAGATCAGCATGGTGTGGCTCGGCCCATTTTGCAAGTCCACAACCTTGCTCCACTTCCAAGGCTTGCCGCCGACCGTGGCCGTGGCGTATAAGTTGTAGCTAGCCCGCAGCGGCTTGGTTTCTCCCTTGATCGTGTCACCGGGGGCAGATGACGCATTTAGCGCGATGAGATTGGCCTCTTCCAGGTCCACGCTCAGCGAGTCGGGCTTGGGCGACTTGGGGTCGAGCACGAGCTCCACCTCGACGGGGACCATCTGATCGGCAATGCCTCTGCCCACAAAGGTGCGCACATCGGCGATCACATCCATGAAACGGTTGTAGTCGCCTTCCTTTTGGATGTAATTGTCACCCTGATCGACCACCGAAAACTTTTTCTGCCCATAGCTGATCTCCAATTGATAGCCAAAACGGTTCTTGTCTTTACCCGCCTCTGTTTCCGAAACAAGATCGAGCACATGGTTTTCGCGAAGGGTGGCGTAGAGCGAATCAAACTGTGCTTGATTCACGATAAATGCCCACGACTGCCGCCGAATGCCGTCGATTTTCTTGTAAGAAGCCTCAAAATGGCCAATCGAATATTCGGCAGCAGGATCGTCGGGGCCGCCCGACTCATGAAAACGAATCAAAAAATCGGCAGGGCGCTGTTCTGGCAATTCGGCAGCACCAGCGGAACCGCCCGGGGTGCAAGCAGTTGCAGCCCAGAGCAAAACCAAGGCGATGGAGAGTGGGAGTTTCATGGGGGTGAATTTACGAGGAAGGATTGAGATTTTTGGGAGGGGGGGATGGCTAGTTTGGCGGCGAAGGTTGGTTTGATTTACGTTCATTCCTCAGACGCTACACATCCTACAACTTGTGTACCTCACCTCGCAGCTGCTTGGCAGCCATTCAAATAGAATCAGCTTCAAGGTGAGCTTGAAGCTGATTCTAGCAATGGTCTTCTAGAACTTTTCTTGAAGGCCGAATGCGATTCTCTTTTGCATCTCGCTTGAAACCACTGATCGCAATGACCTTACAATTCATCCAGAAACTCCGACAAAGACTGGCCTTGCTTTTCGCCGCGCTGGATGGCGCGCACTTCAAGCAATGCTTCTTTGATTCGCGCTTTGAATGCTGCGATTCGCTTTTTTTCCGAGAACCCGCTTGCGGAGCCTTTTTCGATTGAATTGCCCTTCATTTTCACCCCCCCCCTGCGCCAGAGGCGCAGCGTCGATCAGCGGGCGGCCAAAGGCCACCGCTTCCACGCACGTCACTTCAGCACATTCCGCGAGATCACGATCTGTTGAATCTCGCTTGTGCCTTCGTAGATCTCGGTGATTTTGGCGTCGCGCATCATGCGCTCGACGTGGTACTCGCGCACGTAGCCGTTGCCGCCGTGGACTTGGATGGCTTCGCTCGTGACTTTCATCGCGACTTTGGAGGCGTAGTATTTGGCCATGGCGCTGCTCGTGTCGTAGTCGCCATGCTGATCTTTGTCCCAGGCTGCTTTGAGGCAAAGCATGCGGGCTGCCTCGATCTCCGTAGCCATATTGGCGATCTTGAAGGCGATCGCTTGGTGGTGCATGATCTCTTTGCCAAATGCCTTACGGATCTTGCTGTATTCCTTGGCGAGCTCGTAGGCGCCGCTCGCGATGCCGAGCGCCTGTGAGGCGATGCCGATACGGCCGCCTGCGAGGGTCTTCATCGCAAACTTGAACCCAAATCCGTCCTCGCCGATGCGGTTTTCCTTGGGGACGATTACGTCGTTGAATTGCAAGGAGTGCGTGTCTGAGCTGCGAATGCCCATTTTGTTCTCCTTGGGATTGATCGAGAAGCCGGGCATGTCTTTCTCGACGATCAAGACATTAATGCCACGGTGGCCTTTGTCTTTGTCGGTCTGCGCGATCACCAGGTAGGTGCTCGCCGTGCCGCCGTTGGTGATCCAGTTTTTGGTGCCGTTGAGCAGGTAGTGGTCGCCCATGTCGATGGCCGTCGTCTTTTGCTGCGTGGCATCGCTGCCAGCCTCGGGCTCGCTCAGGCAAAATGCGCCGAGCTTCTCACCCTTGGCGAGGGGCACCAAGTATTTCAGTTTTTGCTCCTCTGAGCCGTAGGCCTCGAGGCCCCAGTTCACGAGGGAGTTGCAGACGCTCATGATCACAGCTGCCGAGGCATCGACCTTGGCGATCTCCTCCATGGCGAGCACATAAGAGATGGTGTCCATGCCGCCGCCGCCATATTTGGGGGAGACCATCATGCCCAGAAAGCCGAGCTCGCCCATCATCTTGACTTGGCGGTAGGGAAACTTGCTCTCCTCGTCGCGCTCGATGCAATCGGGCAACAACTCAGCTTTGGCAAAGTCACGGGCAGCGTCCCGGATCATCAAATGCTCTTCTTTCAGCTCAAAATTCATAGCGATGCAGATCAAAAAATGAATCCATGCCCTCAGCGTGGGATCACCGAGAATTGGAAATACAAATCAAACCGAAAATTGCTTATTATCTGCCAAAGAGACCGCCAAAAAATCCTTTTTTCTTCTTTTTGGTCTCTTCCTCCATGATGTTGGTGATGGCGACATAGACCCTGGTGGCGACATCCTTGTCTTTGTGGATGAATTCAAATGCGCCAGCCTTCATGCACTCTTGAATGATGCTTTCTTGGTCGATGCCCGAGAGGAATAGTACTTTGGCAGTGTGGCCCATGGCCGAGATGCGCTTGAGCGTCTCCAAACCACTGATGCCAGGCAGGTCATAGTCGAGCAAGACGACGTCGATGTCAGGGTGTACCTGCAAGTGCTCCAATGCGGACTCACCGGTGATAAACGTGGACACGAAGAAGTTGCCAAAAACTTTGAGTTTTTGGGCAAGGATCATGCTGTAGATTTCGTCATCCTCGACGAGAAATACTTTCAGATTCTGCATTCGTTCCTGCCAAGTTCAAAGTGCCCTACCATCAATCCTAGTTTTGTGCGGCTGATTACCAGCTCTGTTGCCGCCTATTTTATCAATAATACAAGCCCATTGACTAGGCATGTTTAAACGTAGACGCAATAATAGTACAAGTATTCCGATTTATGAAAAGACTGCTGTCAAACGGAGAGATCAGCTATGCACAGCCAAACCAGGAAACAGCTCGACCAGCTTGCCATGAACCTTGCTTGCAACGCTGCTGTCTTTTTGGATGAAATCTTCTGCGCCAGCCTCCATGCATTCGTCCACCACCTGCTGCCACTCGAGACCTGAAAGCATGACCACGCGGGTCTCAGGACTCTCGGTCTTGATGAGCCGCAATACCTCCAGACCATTCATCACAGGCAATGAATAATCCAAAAAAACGACGTCGGGTTTGCTACCAAGCTCATCAATGCAATCTTGCCCCATTTGAAATGTGGAAAGCTCTACACCCGCGACCTTGTTCAGCTTATTCTCGACCAAAAAGGCAAAAATCTCATCGTCTTCTACCAAGAAGACCCTTATGGATCCACTCATTGTAAACCTCTTGAATACTTGTGTTGATGCGCCAAGATAGAATAAAAAAAAGCAATGCCTGCTCGAATTCATCGGCAAGGTGACGAAACTGTGTAAGAATTAGGCAGCAAATGAAGATAGGCAAGGACCATGCCCGCCCCATCTGGCATTATTTGGAGGATTTGAAGCTTTTTTCCACCTACCCCACTCCGAATGAGCCTGTTAGGTTGTCTGGGCTTTGTGGGCCGTTTCTGCACCGAACTCAAAGCTCACTGTAAAATCTTCCTTGAGCCTGAGCCGCGCATCAAAGCGCTTGCCAGCCTTGCTGGTGAAGCCCTGCACCCAACCACCTGTGTGTCCGTCTTGTAACAAAGCGACCATGTGTTCCCGCTCCACGACCTTTCCCGCAATCGTCGGCCTGATCGTGAAGTCGCAGCCTTCCTTGAAACGCGAGCATCCAAACGCCCGCTTGCCCTTGAGGATCTTGCCCTCCTTGCATTTGGGACAGATGCAAGCCGACAGGTCGTAGTCGGGCATGGACGCGTACACGGCGCCTGGCCCAGCTACATTGGCTGCGCCCGGCGCCTTGCGGCTTGCATTTACGACATCGTAGGTGTAGCGCTTGACCTCTTGCATGAATTGGTCGGCGGCATACTCGCCCTTGGCCATTTTGTTGAGGCGCATTTCCCACTCCCCTGTGAGCTCCGGACTGGCGATCGCCTTGTCTGAAACCAAGCCGATGAGCGCAATGCCGCGCTCGGTCGGGATGAGCTTCTTCTTGTCGCGGCCGATGTAGCCGCGCTCGATGAGGCGCTCGATCATGCCGGCACGCGTTGCAGGCGTGCCCAACCCCCTGTCCTTCATCACCTCCCGCAATTCGTCATCCTCCATTTCCTTGCCTGCCGTCTCCATCATGGCGAGAATGCTGGACTCGGTATGGATGCTTGGGGCTTTGGTTTTTTTCTTGGGCAATTCCTTTTTGATCACCGGCAATTGGTTGCCGACGGCCATGAAAGGCAGCGCGTCTTCTTCCTCTTTGTCTTCGCCTTTCGGAGCTTCAGCCTTGCCTTTGGCCTTGGCTTTGCGCTTTTCCAGCGCCTCCTCGAGCGCGGTATAAATCTCGCGCCAGCCGGCAGTTGAGATCATCGTGCCCTTGGCTTTGAACAATTCGCCCGCATTCTCCAGCAAGATGTCGCTGAGCTCCTTTTGGCAATTGCCGAGAAAGATGCCCAAAAAGCGCCGCACGACCATGTCGTAGATCATGTAGTGCTCGGGGCTCATCTGCACCGTCGTCGGATCGGTCTCGGTGGGGATGATGGCGTGGTGATCGCTCACCTTGGCGTTGTTGAAGTAGCGATTGTCTTTGGTGATGCCGAGGGCGCGCGCCTTGGCGACAAAGGGTGCATAGCTCGGCACTTTGGCGAGCTTGTCGAGCAGGTCGGGCACGAGCGGAAAGATGTCGTCGCTCAGGTAGCGCGAGTCGGTACGCGGGTAGGTAAGCGTCTTGTATTTTTCATACAAGTCTTGCGCAAGGTCCAGTGTGTGCTGTGCAGAGAAATTGTAGCGCTTGTTAGCGTCTTTTTGGAGGGTGGTGAGGTCGTAGAGCAAGGG
>JANPHP010000407.1:0-16449 GCA_031424495.1 Bacteroidota bacterium
GCGCTACGCCGCCTGCGCCCTCGCTGGCATGGGCGTGAGCGCCCCCGTCGTGCTCGGCACGAGCTTGCCCACAGAATTTGCCTTTTACAACGACGATCATTTGCCCGAGGCCTACCGCCTCACGACCGAAGCCAAGCAGCAATTGTTTCTTGCCGGCATCTCGGGGGCGCAGTTTGTCGATGGCCTCGCCGACGGCATGATGATCAGCCCGGCAAACCTCATCACCAATCGCACCACCTTTGGCATCTTCCAAGCGAGCCGCCTGCGCATCACCAAGACCGAATACATTTCATGTCCGAGTTGCGGACGCACGCTTTTTGACCTGCAAGAGACGACGGCCCGCATCCGCAAGCGCACCGAGCACCTCAAGGGCATTAAGATCGGCATCATGGGCTGCATCGTGAACGGCCCCGGCGAAATGGCCGACGCCGACTACGGCTACGTCGGAGTCGGCGTGGACAAAATCGCCCTTTACCGCGGGCAGACCGTCGTTCACAAAGGCGTAAAGACCGCCGAGGCCGTCGATCGGTTGATTGATTTGATTGTCGGGGATGGGAATTGGATTGATGCGCCTTGAGATTTCAGGGCTGAATAATGTATTAAGCTGACAGCGCCTTCGATGGTGACTGACGCTCTGTCGCTGTAAGAAGAAGGAATGCGTAAAATTTTGGGTAGCTATTGCTAATTCGTCAAACATTTTGTAGCTTTGGTTTGTGGAATAGTAGTGATGGAACCGATATTCAAATACAACCGCGAAGCAATGCTCGCATCCGTCTTGTATATCTTGGATAAGATAGGCAAGTCAGATTGGCATTTGTTGCACAAAACATTGTACATCGCTGATAAACGTTCGATCGTCGATTTTGGTCAGCCGATTTCTGGCAACACCTATATTCGGATGACGTATGGGCCTGTGCCTTCAGAATTGGACTATTTGCTGGAGGCACTGCGGCAAGATGGAGCGCATACCACCTATTTTGGTATTCCTGTTACCGATTTGTTGTGCGTCGAGGGCAAGAATCATGTCGTGGGTTTGCAAGCACCTGACCTTAAGTATCTGTCCCAGTCTGACCGTGATTGCCTAGACTATGCAATTGATACCTGCAAGGGCCTCAATTTTGATGAGCGCACACGGCTGACCCATGACTACGCTTGGGATCAGGCCCGAAAAAACGGAGTAGCCATTCGCTGGGATGATATTGCTGTGGCGGGCGGTGGCGGGGACGAGCTCTTGGATTATTTCAATGATCTTCAGGATTCACAGGCGGGGCTTTTTCCTTCGATTTGAGATGGCCATAGAGGTGGGGACGGTTTTCAGGTTTTTTGTCGCAGAGGCTTCAAAAACCAAAAGAACAGTGGTCGTGGCACTGCTGGGCGATCACAAGCAATTTGCGACCATGCTGCTCATCAATTCAGAGTTGACCGATTTCGCCAAGAAGAATCCCCACATTCGGGCTGCTCAGCTTCCATTGTCGGTTGCGGGCAGGGAAAGCTATTTGGATCACGATAGCTTTTTGAGCTGCGACTATCTTTTTACCCGTGAACTCCGAGACTTGCAGCAAGCAATTCGCCACAACCCATCAATAGTTCTGGGCAAAATGGCAAAGGAAGATATCGAAAATGCAAAGCAACTCATCCGTGCTTCCGGCAAATTCAAGCCGATAGAACTGGAGCGCTTGGGGTTGTTGGAGAATGACGATGATGGAGAGGAGGACTGAATGTTGTCGGCTACGGATTGGCAGCATTTGAGGCCGGTTGACTTTTCACCTTGATCATTGGCAAAGGAAATTGGACAGCTCCGCTCCAATTTGCAGCCAAATCCAACAAGTCAAATCCCCCTTCATTCCCGCCAAAAAACAACATCTCCGCACTAACCCCATGGTCCGCGCGGAGATCTTTAACAGAAACCGCATTATTCCAAAATCAGCAATCCTGTCTTTTGCGGGTTGCCTGTGCTGCCAGCTTTGTAGAGGTAGGTGCCTGCTGTCAGGCCGGCACGCTCGAAGTGGAACACAGATGTACCGATATTGCCCGTGAAGTGGATGCGGCGGCCTTGCAGGTCGAGCAATTCGAAGGACCAGATGCTCCCGTCGTAACGCTGAAATTCGACGGTTGCATTGCCCTGCATGGGATTGGGATATATGCGAATGGCGGGTGAATTGACGATGGAACCTAGGGCTGCCGGCAGGTCATAAGTGATCCAAGCCGTGTTGGTGAGCACGGGTAGATTAAAATCGAAGTAGATCGAAGCCGAATTTTCCACAACCGTGCCCAGGGCGAGATTGGCCTTGGGGCCGATGCGAAAATCGATGTAGCCGTGGCTCGCAGGTTCGTTGGTGTTGGAGTCGGGCAATTGGATGTTGCTGAATGTCCACACAAGGATATTCCCGTCCTGAATGCTGAGGCTGTAAGCATGGCTGCTCCCAAGCGGCTGCAGTGTGCTGATCTCCATGTCTGCATCGATGGTGTCGCGCACGACGATGTTGAGGGCGGCAGCCGTGCCCGTGTTTTGAAAACGGATGCGGTAACCCAATCCCGTACCGGGATTGACTTGGTGATTCGCCCCGACCCCGGGAGGGCTCACCGTTTTGTCATTGGGGTCAAAGCTGCCGACGACATAAGCCGCACCATTGCCGATATTGTTGGCGGGCACGACGTCGTTGCCGGTGGCTGTGACATCGGCGCTGAAATTGAGGTAGGTGCCGAGCGTTGCCGATGGACTCACCGTGAATTGAAGTTGAATCGGCGACACACCAAAGAGCGGGACTGCAGCCAGGTTCCAAGTGGCGATATGGTTCACGGTATCGTTGGTGGCGAATGCAGGCGTGGATGCGACGAGCGTGGTCAGCGAGTCGTAGGTGAGCGTGAGCGCACCTGCGCTGGGCATGGTGCCGTGGTTTTCGATATAGATCGTGGCGGGATTGAGCACGCCTGAGCGCATAGTCCCCGAACTGAAGTAGGCGGCAAGGTCCTCGGCATTCGGCACGGGCGCAAACCCGAAGTTGTTGCCGCTCAGGATCGTGCCTGGAGAGGCGAGGTTTAGGGAATAGGGGACGGTGGGAGCCGTCGGTGTCCATGCCAATGGGCTGTACACAGAGGTCTGCAATCCGTAGGTTTGCCCAGCAAGGGCTGCGATATCAAAATCACCCGAGGCATTGGAAAAATCGGCATAAACAAGGCTGGAGGTCGACACCACTTGATTGGGAATGCCAGCATCCCCGCCGTCATAAATGCCATTGGTGTTGTAATCGGCAAAGACTTTGCCGTTGATATTGCCAGTCACATTGATGGGGAGACCGCAGCCCAGCCAATAGACCCCGGAACCGGGAGGATAGGCGAAGTCGGTCTCTGACAACTGCACGTCGTTTCCAAAATAATGGTAGGCGTTTTGCAAGTTGGGATCGTTTGCAAGCATTTCGGTGACGATCATCGGCAATTTATAGAGCGTCCCGTTACCGCTGCCCGAAATAAACACCTCAGGGGCCATTTGTGGGCTGAAGATTCTGCCCTCCCAGACAATGTCGCCCGCCGTGATGGGATGGATGCAGGTCGCGTAGCCGTCAGCGACCCGCAATCCTGCGACCAGAATATCGGGATGTGCATTGAAGGCATTTCCAAACCCGATGATCGTTGTGTCGCTGTCTACCCAAGAATAGAAAATATGGAGGCCATCGTTGGTGCGGGAAATCTGAGGGTAATTGTCTTGATTCAGCGGATTCTGAACCCCAAAATTTGCCCGAAAGGCAAGGATGGGAGCGACCAAGCGCAGGTCAAAGGTCGCCCCTTGGTTGGAACTTGTGAGATCTACCGCATACTTCGACAAGCCTGCCATGATCGCATAGCCGGGGGTAAGCAAGGTGTCGCTGGCGCTACCGACCACAAAAAACATATGCGGATTGCCGGCAGCATCGACGGTGAGGTCGTAATGAAAGCCAGACATCGCTCTCCCAGTGGAGGCCGGGTTTCCTGTTCCATCCACCCAAAGTGTGCGCAGCGAGTCATAAACCCAAGGAAAGCTGTTGAGCTGCACCTCCACAGGATTGCCCCAGGAGAGGCCGCCATCGGTTGTCTTGAGCAAAATGGGTTGCAGAACGGAGTCGGCGCCCGCCGTCAAATCGCCCAGCAAGGAGATCCAACCCGTATTGCCGTCGGGTGAAAAAGCGACCGACGGCGAGATGACATGGACGAAGCCATCATAGGTGCGGCTAAATGGCATCACCTTCTTGACATACAAGTTCCAGGTGATCGATTGGACGCCGGGCTGATACACGCCTTTGTATATTTTGAGCGAATCGAGGTACCCATTTCCGTCAAAAACAAGCCGTGAGGCCCAGTATTCACCATGTCTTCCCTCTGTCATTGCCCCTGTGGACATGTGATTTGCCGCCGACAAATGTTGCTCTTGCGAGACTGGGGTGCCAGAAGTCACCAGCGAAGCCACGCCCGCTTCCAAGCCTTCCCAAGTGATGTTCAAATAATCAGACAAGAAAATCGCCTTGCCAGCAAGCGGGTTGGTACTGCCAAAGTCATCGTAACCAGCTACCTGTGGGTAGCGTGAGTTGCCGTTGACGGGATTGAGCGGACCAATGTTGGTACTCCAAGTGGCACCACGATCGGTCGAGATATCATAGCGAAGGTTGTAGGTCGTGCCGGGAAACAAACTCGGATCGTTGCGGTGAACAAAAATCAAGGCACCTGTGCTGTCGTTGGCAAAGATGTTGTTGTTCATCGGCATGTAGGTCGAGAAGCTGTTGCCAGAAGTTCCAAGCAGAATCGGAGCCACGGCAGAAATCTTATTCCCAGCGTTCTCTTGGAGCAGATTGGACGGTGGCGTGTGGGATTCAGCCTCCACGACAGTGGCTGGCGCATGCTCACGCATCAGTTGTTGGGCAGATACTGGCGCAGTACGTTGTGCAAAAATCAGGCATGCATGCGCAACGATGCCAAGGGTAAGCAAGAAAATGCGGAGAAAATGGGTCATGTGATTTGTCTATGAGTTTTTGAACCTGATGTGAAGATAGCGGTAATTTCAGCAATCCAAAAATTGCAAACATCAGAATCGTCATCTTCGATGTAAAAATTGGTTTCAGGCATCCTAGTTTTCATCCGATACCACAAACAGGACACTACCGCAATTACATCCCGCAATTTGCAACATGGCCACGTTCATTTTCGCATCGACATCATGGGCTGCATCGTGAACGGCCCGGGCGAAATAGCCGACGCCGACGCCTACTACGGCTACGTCGGCGTGGACAAAATCGCCCTCTCCCGCGGGCAGACCGTCGTGCACAAAGGCGTGAAGACCGCCGAGGCCGTCGATCGGCTGATTGACTTGATCGTGTGGGATGGGAATTGGATCGATTCGCCGTGAGGGGGCGACCCAGTTTCCTGCAAGGTCATTGATGGAAAACGCTTTTTAGAGGAGTTCGGATCGAGGCGTGCTGCGTCGAAGCCGATTGAATTAGGCTTGCGCTCATTTTCAGGCAATTGCCCAGAAATGAGTCGGGAGGACTTAAATTTTGTGGTTCATCGAAGGACGATTTATGCCTTTGTTTAAAAATTATTCTCAAAATGACTTGACATTGCCAATTAATTACATTACCTTCATCAAAAGAATTCAAGATCGTTTCCGTTTTGAAGACCACCACCTAATATTCTGTAAAGGAGAGCCACTAGCGATAATGTAGGGGATTTGCCGCCTAGGTTGTTTTGCGTTTGCATATTGTGCAAACCATTGATCTAGATGGTATTGAAAAAGAATTCCCTAGGCTAACTGCATACGTTCATTTACGTGAACGCAATGCTCTTATTTTGAGGTGTTTGTGCGAATTTTAAAGGGCTTCGTTTCGACGATATTGGCAGAGCCATTTCCTAATTGCAGGAATCGCGCCCTAGCACATGGTATTTGCATCTGAATGTTTTCAGATGGATTGTCTGTCATTCTCAATGATATGGCAGATGGTATTCAATTGGGCTAATTTTTTATAGTTTAATAATTCATTAAATATCCAAATGATCATGAAAAAGTACATTATTCTTTTTATGGTGTTGGCTGCAGCTTGGGCACCCGAAGTTGTGGATGCGCAAATCACAAATGGTGGTGGTGGCCCAGTCGGTGCCAACACACCCGTCACCAACTTGAATACGGGTATCAACTACAACAACCCTCAGGCACAACTCGACGTGAAAAGCGAAATCAGGGTCACATCTGCTGGCTCGACGAACTGGCTATCGCTAGCAACGCCAGGTGCCTACCACACGATCACATCCACCAACAATCTGGGGCTGGTGGCCAACAACAATGCGCAGATCAATTTCACGCTGGGCGGATTGGTGCGCACCACGATGCGCAACAATGGATTTGTCGGCATCGGCATCGCAACACCCTCAGGTACAGCACCCAAGTTGCATGTCCATGATGGATCGATCATGGTCTCTGGAGCCAACAGTTCTGGTGGGGCGATGATTACATTCAGCGATAACGTTGGTGCCACTGCCTACCCCAACGGCAGGTGGGGCATTGAGTACATTCCTAGCTCAGGGCTCAACTTTTGGCAGCCTTGGAATCCAACCCCCGGTGGAGGCAGCAATTATGCTTTGTTTCTCAAGGACGATCAAAAAGTGGGCATGGGCATCGATCCCACGATCACAAACTCGTTTCCAAACGGCTATCGCCTCTACGTGAAAGATGGCATTCTCACAGAAAAGCTCAAAATCGCTGTATTTGGCACTGCTAACTGGTCTGACTTCGTTTTTGCAGACGATTATCAACTGCGTCCACTGTCTGAAGTTGAGGCATTCATCCAAGCAAACAAGCACCTGCCCGACGTGCCTTCAGCCCAAACCCTGGTCGATGAAGGTGGAGTGGACGTGCAATCGATGCTCGCCAAGCAAATGCAAAAGATCGAAGAGCTCACGCTCTACATCATCGCGCAAGACAAAAAAATCCAAGCGCTTGAAAAACAAGCCGATCGTTGATTGGTGCCAATCTGGCCATCGTCCTTATCCAAAAGAATAATCACATGAAAAAGTTATTAGGACTCATCATGGTGGTATTGTGGGGCGCGACCGCATCGATTGCGCAACAATATCACTACTATTATGGAGACTCCAAGGTCGCCTTGGAGCTCAACACCAGTCATGCTTACCTGCTGCTGCAGGGGGTATCGACCCCCGAAGCCTTGCAAGAACTGCTTCCGCAGATTCGCGTTACCGCTTTTGGGAACTATACCGTGCCGATGAGGCTCAAATCCACGGCTGTCACAACGAAAAATCCATCCGGTGACCACTGGGCCGAAGTGGAGCTGGCAAAGGGATTGGATGCTGGGCGCTACTTTGAAGCGCTGAAGGCTATGGAGGCCTTATCCAGCATCGTGACTGCTCAGCCTTATTTCACGAGTGACAAAACCCCCGATGAGCGCTTGGGCATTTCCAACCTCTTGATGGTGAAACTGCGTGAAGGCGGTTCCGAGGCTCAACTACAGGCCGTGGCCTCGCAGTACAAGTTGGAGATTTTGGGGCAAAATCTGTTTATGCCACAATGGTACACCCTAGGTGTCACGAAGCATTCCAGCGGTTATGCCATCGACATCGCCAATTTACTCCACGAGACTGGGCGATTTGAGATATCAGAACCTGATCTGATGGTACAGAAGCTCACCACTTGCGTGAACGATGCTTTGTTTGGGCAGCAATGGGGGCTCAATCATACATCGTCGGTTGTCGGCACGGTGGGCCTCGATGTGAACGCATGCGCAGGCTGGTCCAATTGGGGCTATGGCAGTAGCAGTGTCCAAATCGCCGTCTTGGATCACGGATTTGAGCAGAATCATCCCGATCTGTCTCCCAACAATGTGGGCACAGGCTGGAACACGCAGACCGCATCCTCGCCTGCGGCTGTGCTCGGCAGCCATGGGACGGCTTGCGCGGGCATCGTGGCAGCACAAGAAAACAATACCATCGGCGTTTCAGGTATTGCACCCAATTGTGGTCTTATTTCGATTTCGGACCCGCTTATGGTGACTCCCAACGCCCCGCAAGACCTTGCGAACGGCATCAATTGGGCTTGGCAGAATGGAGCCGAGGTGATCAGCAATTCCTGGGGACACAATTCACTCACCAGCAGTTTGATCGACAATGCGATTACCAATGCCCTCACGTCGGGGCGTGGCGGCTTGGGAACCGTTGTGGTTTTTGCAGCGGGCAATACGAATAGCAGCGTGATTTATCCAGCGAGTAGCAATCCTTTGATCCTCGTCGTCGGGGGCTGCTCACCTTGTGGCGAGCGCAAAAACCCGAGTTCCTGCGATGGAGAGACCTTTTGGGGCGCCTCTTATGGCAGTCAAGTCGACGTGGTTGCGCCTTGTGTGCTCATTCCCACCACCGACCGGCAGAGCAGCAATGGCTACAATACCGCTGCTGGTACTGCAGGAGACTATTACAATTCATTCAATGGGACCTCGTCTGCAACGCCGCATGTCGCTGGTTTTGCTGGGCTTTTGATTTCATTGAATCCCTGCCTCACGCAATTGCAAGTATGCAACATCATCGAGCGTACCACCCAAAAGGTTGGAAGTTATGGCTATGCCACGACCGCAGGCCGCCCCAATGGCACTTGGCATCAGGAAATGGGATATGGCCTGATTGACATTGATGCCGGCATGCGCATGACCCGTGAATTGTATCTTCAAAACGTGACCTACACTGGTACGGAAGTGAAGCAGGTCCAAGGGAAGATTTTTGCGGGTTACAATGTCGATGCGCTGCAGGCTGTTGGTAATGTGAACGTGAATTCGGGTGCCAATATCGAATACCACGCCTCATCCAGCATCAGCCTCAGTCCTGGATTTATTGCCAATAGCGGAAGTGTGTTTCTCGGACGCATCATCGGGACAAGCTGCGGAGACTGGAACAACAGTGCCGCTCGCTTGGCGCAAGGGACGGTAACAGATCCGGAGGCTTCATCAGCAGGATCAGAGGCTTCCTATTCCGCTTCAAAACTGAGCGGCCCGAACTGGGAACTCATGCCCAATCCGTTTGGGAATGCATTGACCTTGCGGTATGAGCTTGCTCAGACCGGATCTGTTCAGGCGCAACTCTACAACGTGCAAGGGCAGCTTGTGCATGTGCTCGTCGCCCAGCAAGAGGCGCAAGCCGGGAACCATGAGGTGAAGGTAGATCTCAGCGATGACCCCCCTAGGGGTATCTACTTCATGCGGCTCACGATAGGCGACGCGACTTGGACCAAAAAACTGGTTAAGCAGTAAGTTGGATGACTTGAATGAACTGGAGTCCCTGCCTCACGGCGGGGATTCTGGGTTTTTGCTAACTTCATTTTAGGAAGAATTGATTAGCTTTCTCCCAAAGATCAATCTATGACGCAGCCCGCCCCCCCCACCAATCTCCAGTCTCCGCGTTCCTTCGCGAGCTCATTTCGCTTTCCGATCCAGTCGCGTGAGTCGCGGCGAGAGGTACTGATCGGGGCATTGTGGCTGCTTTTTTTGCCGCCGGTCGGCTGGATTTTGAACATGGGGCACCGCATCATGATGGTGCACAATATGCAAAATGGGCGCAGTGCTTGGCCAGCTTGGGTGAACTATGGACAGCTTTTCAAGCATGGATTTTTGACTTTTCTGGGGATGGTGGAGTACCATGCGCCGTCGGTGATCTGCGGATACCTGGCTTGGCGGTTTGACAGCATGGCTTTGCATATCCTTTCGATTTGTTTGTGGATTCCGGCGACGGTGGCTGTGCCGGGTTATATGAGCCATTATTGTAAAAAGCTGGATCCACGCGAGATTTTTGATCCGATGCGGGCCATGCGGCGTGTCGTCGAGGGTGGCGCGGCCTATTGGAAGGCTTGGGGGATTGTTTTGTGCGGATTGGTGCTGTCTTTTACGGGTTTGTTGGGCTTGGGGGTGGGTTTTTTCTATACGAGTGTGTGGTTTTGGCAGTCGGCGGGTTACAGTTTTGCTTGTGTGTTCAGTGAGAAGTTTCGGTTGGTGGAGTGAGGTGTTGGGGTGGTTAGTTTTACAACCGCAGAGTCCTCGGCATCTTGCGATTCAACTTCGGATCAGATAACTGGGCAGAAGAGTTATCGGCCCATTGGCGGTTCATACGCCCCAGCGGGGCCGTCTTTGGGTAGCCGGGAGCGGCAGCTCCCTGTGGCATTGGCGTTTGTTTTTACGCTGCGCCTAGGCGCACCGTCTTTGATCGAGCGGTTGTAAATCATCCCTAAATGGAACTCAGACCAGTATTTTGGCCATCTATTGACGCTGAAAAGGCGGCGCCTACGGCGCGCGTGTTTTGGTGTGCATCCTAGCCGGACGCTCCCGCATCCGGCTACCGAAAGTCGGCCCCTCTGGGGCGAAAAAGTGCTACTTGTAAGGCGATCATTTTTAGTAGCTATGGAATTAGTCACAGTAGTTCGCAGAGGTTGGGTTGGTGATTGATGGCCTATCGATAGATCGTGATTGTACCAGTTTTTTTGCGGGGGTAGCTTCCTGTTTCGGTCCAATGGAGGATGTAGGTATACACGCCGTCGGGTACGTACTTCCCCTCGGTTTTGCCGTCCCAGCAGTCTTTTGGATTTTCGGTTTTGTACATGAGGTTGCCCCAGCGGTTGTAGATCACGAATGAAAAAGTATCCATTTCGCAGGTGACGTGGAGGTTGAGGCAGTCTTCCAAGGTTTCTTCGTTAGGGGTCATCGTGTTGCGAACGTAGAAGCAAGGCGCTACCATTTTGCAATAGATGCTGTCACGCAGCGTGCTATCGCCTACCATCACATCCACCCAAAACCAGCCATTTTGATTGACAAATATCACGGGCGTTTTCCAGCCGTTACTCCATTGATAGCCATCGCCTGTGCGGGCGATTAGCCTTGCTTCTCCTTCTTCGGGCACCTCGATATGCCGATTCGCAAATGGTGCTCTGACCACGATTTGTGCGATCATTGAACTGAATAGGCAACAAAAGAGCAAACAAAGGAGATGGTTTTTCAGCGTTTTCATCAACGGATCAGCAGCAGGCTACCTGTCGCCCGCTCGATGGGGCGATCGTATTGCTTCCATTCCAAGGTATAATAATAGACTGATTCTGGCGCTGGATTGCCCGCGAATTGACCATTCCAGCCCGTGAGTGGTAGGGAAGACGTGTAGAGCCGATGCCCCCAGCGGTCATAGATCACAAACATGGCCGACTCGAGTTCGCACATTGCCTTCGGCTGCCAGTCATCGTTGATGCCGTCGCCATTGGGGCTGAATGCATTCTCCAAAACCATGCATTCACAAGCGCGGTGGCTCAGGTAAATGCTGTCGCGCACGGTGTCGGTCGGGAAATAGAGGTCCACCCAAATCCAGCCTGTGTCGGCGGTGAAGATGGCGGGCGTTGTCTCGCCATAGCGCCAAAGGTAGCCGAGTGCTTGCGCCTGCGTCACATCGAGGTGCAAGCACTCGCCTGCACAGATTTCGGCGCTGCGGCCTAGCAAAAATGGCGGATCACAATATTTGTGGCGCAAGACAAAGGTGTCGCGCAGCGTGTCGCAAGGCAGAAAGACGGTCACGCTGTGGCTGCCTTCGGCCGCAAAGCTGCTGCTGCTGCCCGTGCTGCCGTCGCTCCATTGCCAACCGATGGCGCCGAGCATAGGCGCAGAAACACTGATCGATTCCCAAGGACAGATCGCAGTGTCCCGAAAGGCAATCACCTCGACCAGGCGGGGATGATCCCAAAAGTTCGGAAGGCCCCAAGTGCTCATGCCCGTGCCCAAATTGGCGCCGATGCTGAAAAAATTGCTGTTCACACCCGCCAAATCAGGGTCTTGGATCACGGAGATATAAGGCGAAAACGACAAACGCGCGACAAACAATTGCCCGTCGGGTCCCAATTGTAGCGTTCCAAATTCTGGAATTCCCGTGGTGACGATGACGCCGCTGGCCTCGACGTCGGCTGCGAGCAGGTCATATTGGCGAATGTCGGAGTAGGCAATGCCCTGCACCAAGCCATTGGTCGTCACATACAGGTAGCGCGAGCTGGGCGAGAAGGCGCAGCCGTAGGCCCGCAGGCCGGCAATGTCCAGTCGGGCAGGGGAGGAGACGATCCCAGTGTTGGGGTCAAAATCAAACCACTCGACGCTGGCGTCGGCGTCTGAGCTGGTATCGTTGCGGTAGCGCGACCAGACGAGCGCGAGCCGCTTGCCGTCGGGGGAGATTTTCATGCAGCCCTGCGATGTTGCTGTGGGGTTGATGGCGCCATCAAACCCTTGCACGCTACCCACATGCGAGACCACGGGCGGCAGCACAAGCGCGGCGCCCGTGTCGCTGCAGGTAAGCCGGTAGGCGCAAAAAGCGTCTGATTTCCATTGGTGAACGAGCACCCAAACATCGGTGCCATTGCTGGCACGCGTGGCTGTGAGTTTCTCGGTCACGGAGTCGCAGAGCGCAATATTTTTGAGGGTGACGTCGCCGAGGCCGCCCTGCGCCCGCATGTCGACGATGCTGTAGCTGAGGCCATTGTATGGCCCTGTGAGTTGCGCAGGCGTCGTGAAGAGATAGTAGAGCGAGTCTTGCCCCGGTGCAGGCACGATAAGCGAACTTTGGGTCGACGAGACATGGCCATGCAAGCCCGTGCCGTTGGGCATTGCGCCATGTTGGCGATTGTAGGCGGTGGCGCCGTCGGTATAGAACTGCAAGTTGCCAGCAGCATCGGCGATGCTGGCACAGCCTTCGTCTGTGTTCATCGCGCTACCCGCCATGGGCATGGGCACGCCGGTGGCGAAATCCAAGCTAGCGCCGTATCCAAAAAACCACTTGGAATGCTGGGATTGCGCCATGAGCCCGCCGCCTGCCCATGCGACCATGCATGTTGCGATGCAGATGCAACGCGAAATCCTAGACAAGACCTTCTTTTCCAAATGCGTCAATTGTAACGTGATGATAGCGTTATTTTGTGAGAAAAACATCGGAAATCGGCGCGCTGTGAGACTCGGTCGGGCCGACGTGATCAATCTTTGATCAAACTTGTGCGATGAATGATTCTAGTTCCTCATCCCTTTCCATTTCGAGTTTCTTGCGGATGCGGTGGCGGGCTACATTGATGGTATTGATGGATGTCTTGCGTATTTGGGCAATTTCTTTGCTGCTGAGATTGAGCTTCATATAGGCGCAAATTTCGCGTTCGGTTTTGCTGAGCTGCGGGCATTTTGCCTGCAGACGTCTGTAAAATTCGGCATTGACGCTGTCTAGGTCTTCGTGGAGCACTTCGAGCCTTTCTTCTGTAGCGACTTGCCCATGTAGGCTGGCAATGAGCGACTTGAGCGCTTTGGGATAGTCCTCGCCGGCCTGTAGCAAGGCTTGCAATTCCTCGACGAGATTGCGGGTAAGCTGCACCTTCATTTGATTGTTGGTGCTCAGGATCTCGATGTCGCGGTGTACCTGTGCCAATTGCAAATCATGGGCAATCTGCTGTGCCTGCACCAATTCATCGGTGCGCTGTTGTACTTCTGTTTCCAGCGCAATATTTTGTGCCGCAAGTGCTGCATTGCTTTTTTCCAAATCCTTGCTGAGCCGATCGATATTGTGGTCTGTCGCTGCTGAGCGACGTGAAAGCACCCATGAAAACGTAAAGATATAGGCACTGAAACCGTAGTGCACGACATTGAGATTGCCGACATGTTGCGCGACCAAAAAACCTTGGGAGGCTGACGCAACGCCGATTGCGAAGGTCGCAATGATCAATTCGGTAGCGCCATCGGCTTTGCGGCGGATTGCACCAAACAAAAACACGCCCCAAATCAAGAGAAACACGATGGTCGCAAGCGGAATCACGCGATCGATCTCTGCTGCAATCGCCACTGGTGCCGCAAGTACAAACAAAGATGCCAAACCCAGCGCGGTGAGCGCTGTCCAAAACAACCACTTCGGTCGCAATTCATTGAAAAAACTCTTCAAAAATAGGAGGCTCACCATCAACGTTACAAACAGGGAAACCAATTCCAACTTGTAGCCGATGGCCCAATTCCCCTCCCCAATGAGCACATACATCCAGCGATCATGCAAAAAGGAAAAATGGAAGGCGACGACGATTGTCCACACGGCATTCATCAAAAATGCCTTTTCCTGCATGCGGTGCACGTAACGCATGGCTTGGTAAGCTGTACTCATGAGCAGTAGCCCTATCAAAATACCACCCATGATGGTCTGCGCACTCGTTTGTTGCGCCAGCACCGCAGCTGTACCGAGACGCGGTATTGCCACCATGCCACCTTGGCGGTGCGCAAAGTTGGATCCCCTGATCAAAACCTTGATGGAGCTATTTCCGAGCGGTATGGCGTAGCTACGCCGCCCAAATCCCGGCATACATTCATCAGGTGCGCGCCCCACACTGCCGATGCCGCCGAGCAAGACGCCATTGATTTCAATTTCATAGGCCGTGAGGAATTCGTCGATCTGCAAGGCGAGGGGCTGTGCAATCTTGTCTCCCAGCAAGATTGTCAGGCGGTAGGTGCCAAAGCCATGTTCGCTAGCAGCAGGGCTGCTGGTCCAGGAGGCAGGAACTTGAGTGAAATGAACGGGCAAATGCAGGGTATCGGCTGTGCTCAGCAGTGCTTGCCAGTCAAATGCCCATTCACCCGCCAATTCGATGGTCGGCTGATGCACCCAGTCATTGTCACGCAGGTCTAGCACGCCTTGCCGGGCAGCAATAGGCTGTGCATGGCCAATTGTGGCCATTGCAAAGGCAACAATGCACAGGATGCAATAGTGCAACAGCGCTTTGGGGCTGGTCAAGCGGACTCCATTTTTGATCCGATCCCAGCCTACGCGATTTGCAGACGGGATTTGGAAGGGAATTTAGAAGTTTTTTTGCTGAAAAAAGGTGGTTTGGGCGGTATTGCAGGTCATTTTTGGCGAATGAGGCATTTTATCGTTCAAGTCTGAGGTTATCGTACCGCAGCAAGGTCGGGTTTACAAGCAAAGAGTTACTTGCCTGTTTTTCGGAGTGATAGCTGCCCATCGCGCTACGGCCGTGGAAGCCGTAGACTTGTTGCGACGGCCATGATGCAAGCGAGAGGGACCGTTTTGGTGAGGGCGGATAGAATGGCGGATCAAGGAAATGCAAGTCATCGTGTTGGGATTCAGCAATAGTTCAGCCCCGTTTCACCGACCTGACGGTCGTTTGCACATCGTTCACGCCAAGAAACACAAAACAGCGGGGTCGGTAGCGCAAAAGTGGGCAACATTGCCTTAAAATCCAGCGTTATAAGCCCTTTTCGACCTGATTTCACGATTCGCGCAAGATTCTCCAAAATTTTCCTCCTCAGTTGCGGGCTTGATAACAAAGCGTACAGTGCCCAAAGGGACTGTGATTCAGCGACCATGCGAATTGAATGGAAAAGGCGACATCCTCAAAAAAATGAGCGGTAGGTCTCATTTATTAACGTAGATTAAGCGGTAAGTCGATTCTTGGCAAGAAATTTGGGACCTGATTAACCCAAAATCGAATTCTATGAAAAAGCTAGCACTTCCATTTCTCATTGCATCTACCTTGTTGCTTTCTGCATTCACCGCCTATCGGGGCATGCATTGGCAGATCGCGGAGGGCTATACCATCAAGTTCACCAGCAAGGACCCGACGGGCGTCTTCACCTCGCTCAAGGGCGACATCGTATTTGACAAGGATGACCTCGCTGATGCGCGTTTTGATGTGAGCGTCGACGTGAACTCGATCAACACGGGCAACGGCATGCAAAACAAGCACGCCAAGAGTGACAAATGGTTTGACGCAGCGCAATTCCCAGAGATCACATTCAAAAGCAAGAAAATCAAGGTGGCAGGCGAAGGCTTTGAAGCCGTCGGCGCCTTGAAGATGCACGGCATCGAGAAAGATTTCACCATGCCATTCACCTTCGCAAACGATACCTTCACCAGCAGTTTTGAGGTGAGCCGCTTGGATTTCAAGATTGGAACCATGCAGGGCATGTCCTCCCACGTACCTGAAATGCTCAAGATCGACATTTCAGTACCCGTAAAGCATTGATTCTTTTTGCTGATGTGATATCTTTTCCTGCACATTCTACTCGCAGGCGTGCTTGCTTCACCTAGACCATCTATTCTTATTGCTATCGCGAAGTGCTCCGTGTAGAATAAAGTAGTGTCCGCTCGATACCCGCGGTGCTGGGGTTCAGTATTGTTGGCAGTGTGCTTGCAGGTCTAGGCTATTGGCTTGTACCGCAGTAGGGGAGTAGGGCAGGCTTGCCGTTGCACCTGAGCTATTTGGCATTGCGTTTACTTTCCATTCTCGGCCCCTTCATGGCCCGCCTGCCGCTCGATGTGGCCGATACAGAGCTCCTTGTGGGAGCAGCAGTGCTGATGCATTTGTTCCCTGTGCTGTCTTGGCTGGTGTTGAAGCCGGGTTTTGCGGATTATCAAGGAGATCATTTGAATCAGCATCTG
>JANPHP010000408.1:0-3069 GCA_031424495.1 Bacteroidota bacterium
CATGTTCTGCTGAATTTAGGATGAAGCCCAAACATTCGACAAATATCCAATCAAGCAAAACCGTCGATGCACACACCAAGGTCCGGCGGCGACCTAATTCCTATTCAGCCAGAGCTTGCCGAATTTGTCGTACACCCGGCGCGGACAGTTGAGCAGCCTTCACTGCCCGCGTTTATAGGAAAGCATAAAGACGGTGTCGATGCCATCGTAGGTGATTTCATAAAGGATCTAGTGGTGCCGGCTCAGTTGCCAACGCCGCTGCCCTGCATGATCAGCAGGCCGACCTTTTGTGGGGTGGTCGGCAAGCATTCGCACCTTATCCTCGATGCCATCGAGAATTTTGTCTGCAACAAGCTCACCATAATTTTCGGCAAGGTAGGTTCCGAGCAAGGCTACCGCCTGTTTCGCCTCGGTAGACCAAGCTACTTTCCCCATGTCCTAGCCGCACGCATAACTTCTTCGGTTGTATGCACCCTTCCGGCCGCGATATCCGCCTCCCCGCGCGCGATCGACGCTTTGTCTTCAGCGTCTAGGTTTTCGAACCAGTTCTTATCATCGCCTGCGGCATGGTGCAAGCGGGCACGAATCTCAGCGAGCAATGCTTGATCCTCGGTCGCCATCAACAATTTTGTGATTGCTACTTTGATTTCGGATATACTATTGACTTCTTTCATAGGGCTAAAAATGTGCAATCTCGCGGTGAGTTGCAAGTGCTGTGCAAGTGCCAAACGTGCCTTCTTCATTCCCCCAATTTCTCGCGCAGCCAATCCGCATCGGCGATCTGCCGCGTTGCTTCAAAATCTGCGCGGATCTTCAGGCGGCGCTTGTGGTCGCCGTAGCGCACGCGGCTCAGTTTTTTCACGAAGAGGATGAGGTTCAAATAATTTGTGCGGTGCCCCTCTGAGATGAGTTTGTTGCGCCTGAGAAATGTGCGAAAACTCTCGATGAGGCTGTCGAGCGCCTCGAATTCGTGGAGCTCGTAGTAGATTTTGAGGAGCATGACCTTGGCATCGAGGTTGTAGAATACATCCTCGTATTCCAACTTTTGCAGCAGCTTGAGTACCTCGCTGTAATGCTTTTTGTAAAAGTGCAGCTTGGCGAGGTTATAGGTGAATGCATTTTCGCGGTGCTCGGCAGGGATTTTGCCCTGGTAGCTGCGAATGAACTCCTCGACCCAATCAAATTCTGCTAAGCGCAGCCCTGCGACGACGATGTTTTTGTAGTCCCAAGGGCTTAGGCTGTCGCCTTCAAAGAGGATGTGGCGCTCCAAGGATTCCTTATATAGGCTGAAAATTTCGCGCAGAAATTCGCCCTGCCCGTTGTTGATGCGGCCGATGCAATGGTTCATGGCAAATGCATACAGGTGGCGCGCCTCGTCGAGCGTGAAGGCTAGCGCGAAGTCAGAGAGCATCGTGCGCAAGACAGGATAGTGCTGCGGCTCTTCGGGCCGGCTCAGCAGTTGGTAGATGCTGAAATAGATGAGGACAGCAGGGTCGTCGGCGTAGTGGCTGCCCGGCAGTTGTATCAACAAGCCCTCGAGAAATGGGTCCTGAAACTCGCCGCCCATCACGTTGCGGTTATTGAGGACGGTGCAGGCATACTTGAGTTTGTTGAAAAGGTAGAACCGGTCGAGGCTCGCGACCGAGGCGTCGAGGTTGGTGACACCACTGCGGTTGGCGCTACGCTCTAGCCAAGCATTGCGCTCAGATTGCAGCAGGTAGGCATCGAGCAGGGTCCCCGAATTGAGCAATGGTGACGCGGCCGATACCGCACGCTCGCTTTTGCGGTGGTAAAATTCGTAAAGACTTGTCGCTTCGCGCTCACGCAGAGCTTTCAAAAGCTGTACCTGCTGCTGTGCCTCCGATCTGGAAAATTGTTCCAGCGTCAAAAACTCCCCTGCAAGTGCCAGTAAATCCGACATCAGCCTGCGAAATACCAAGTCATCAAACGGCAACTGAGGGAACAATTGCTCCCATAAAGCGTGCTTTTCAAGCGATTCTGCCCCTGACATCAGCAACTCTGCAAATCGCAGCAATATCAAGTTGGCATTGTGGTAGGGGGATGAGACAAACTTCAAGAAGCGACTCGCTTCTTTTTTGTCCATCAACGTCAACAATTCGCCGAGCTTACTACCTTTCATTCCGACAAATTACGAAAAATGAGTTCATTTATAATTCTAAAATCACCCACAAAGGCAATTATAGACCCCACAACGATTATAACAATCCGACAAATTACTCAAAATGTTCTTTTTCACACAGGTCACAAGTCTCATATTTGTATCATGGAAGAGCCACTAATGGCTTTTGTCACTTTCGTTATGCAACTCGACTCTAAAAATATCGCTCCAAAGACTTCCCCTCACTCATCTCCAATGCGTATCAGATTTCATTTCCTCTTGCTCTTGTCTTGTTTCATATTGGGTGTGAGTAGCCTAAAAGCCAGCCATTTGGCGGGTGCTACGATCACTTATGAATGCCTAGGTGGCAACATTTACCGTGTACACGTACATGAATATAGTGACTGCCAAGGCCTCGTGCCCGGACCACCCAGCGGCTTGGCCGTATCGGGCATCGGTGGAGGTTGCAATGTCCCCACATCTACTCCTTGGGTGTTGTTGAGTTCAGACGATGTGACCTACTTCTCGCCTCAATACCCGACTACCTGCAGTTCCGGCACCTTGCCCGGGATCAGGGATTATCATTTCATCAGCGACTATGATTTTACCGGGGCAACTTGCAGCAAATACAAAATCTCATGGGGAGACTGCTGCCGCAGCGGCGGCAGCAACAATATCGCGAATGCTGGTAGCCAAGGCACAGGTGTCGTAACGGACACGATCAACCTGTCTTTGCCCTGCAACAGTTCACCTGTTTGGCATAATGCACCGCCACGCCTCGCATCTGCACAGCATGCCAACTATTTCGACCTCGGTGCGACCGACGTCGATGGTGACTCACTCAGTTACGACTTTGGTTTCCCGATCAACGACATGGGTACACCACTTGTCTACAATTTTGGCTACAACCTCGCAAATCCATTTGGCAGCAATTGGACCGTGCGCCTCGA
>JANPHP010000409.1:0-3843 GCA_031424495.1 Bacteroidota bacterium
CTCGACAGGTAGCTGTAACTCGTGCCCAAGTTGGAGGTCGAGTACAATCCGCCATCGTTGCAAACATAAAGCTTAGCCACAAAATGGGGAGACCACGCCATGAAGTGGTGGTCTGCATGTACATTTGTGCCCATACTCGACCAACACCCTGCGATACTGAAATTTTGACCCCCATCGACCGATTTCCAAATGCTCACCCCACCGACCATAATATTGTTGGCATTGGTGGGGTCGGCAGCGATGCAGATGTCATACCAGCCTTGGCCACCCGACCCACCTCCGGCGCAATTGCCATTGAGCAGCACCTTCGCATCGGTCTGTATGTTGATGACCGACGCGCCCCCGTCACTGCTTTTGAACACTGGATTTGCACCCAAATCCTTCACGATATACACCGCCAAGGGGGCTGCCGGCGTGGTGGCAAAGGCCGAGCGATCGGTTGTCCCTCCGACAGGCACACCTGCATTCCAAGTCGCGCCATCGTCGACCGAGGTATAGAGGTTGGCATTGTTGATTCCGTACAAAATCGTGGTCGACAGCGGCTGATAACCAACTTGATAGACGGTGGACGTCGCCAAGGTTTGTGTCCAATTTGCGCCCGAATTGATGCTGCGATAGACGCCGACATTGGTGCCAGCGATGAGCTTGGTATCGTCATTGGGATCAAAAATGAGGCTATGGATCGTGCGGTTGCCCATGCCCGTATTGGAGACCGCCCAAGTCGTGCCGCCATCGATACTCTTGTAGACGCCGAGGCTTGCGGCGTCGCTTCCATCTTTGTCGCCGAGCCCGATGTAGATGATATTGGGGTTGCTAGGCGTCACAGCAATCGCCGAAACGCCGATACTGTTCAGGAAATCGGTCTTGGGCGTCCAAGTCGCGCCAGCATCGGTCGATAGCCACAAGCCGCCAGCGGGGGTGCCGAGGTACAAGGTATTGGGCAGTGTCGGATGAAATGCGATGGTCGATGTGCGGCCCAGGCCCTCGGGCTGCCCCGACGAATTGATGGGATTGGCGACAGGCCCCATGATGGTCCAGTTGCCCGCGCCGACGGTGCTCGTGCGCCGCTCGGTCAGCTGTTTGGCCTCCCAGCGGCGATATTCGGCATCTTCATAGCCGACAGGCGGCACTTGACCCTTTTCGTCGGCCCGCATTTCCTGCATATAGCGCCACCGCAAAAACTGCTTGTAACCTTGGCCCTTTTCGGGTTCTTTCCCCGCCCAATATTCCTCAAATGCGTGGGTCGTTGCCGGTAAATCCACGACCGAGTCTTGCATCATCTGCCAATAAGGCCGTTGTGCATACAATCCCAATGCGATCAGGTTTCCCAAGAGCAACAAGAAGCAAACCCGAAACCAATTTTTCATAGGCAACCACCACTTTTACCAGCAACCAAAGTAGCCAGAATCATTTCAGGACGCAAAGGGATGTTATGTAAAGTAAGAAATTGTCAACATCGGGGCAAAGCGGCGCTTATGCCCAGTGTCTTGATGCCTACAAACCAAAGCCCATCACTTGCGGCAACAGATACCTTGAACCGCTTCCCAACCATCGCATCTAAAATTCATACTGCGGGAATACATCCCAGCTTATATAAACATCCTTGCAATGGATTTCGTAGGAATGCCCTTCAGACACCACCTCAAAAACACTGCATTTGTTGGTCGTATCCTCTCCTTGAGATGCAATCACGAATTTGGTAAGCGTCTGCGGCAATGTATCCTCGATCGTTTCACTGAAAATTAGCACCAGATAACTACCACTTTCAGGGATTTTTAGATCAAACCTTGGATTCTTGGGGGAACGCTGCCTTTTACTGCGATGAAATGTTTCCGCATCCTCAGTGTCAATGGCAACTTGTCCCATTTTGAGGATAATATTCACGCCGAAACATCCAACAAAGCGGCTGTAGTCTTGATTGTAAACCAAAATTCCCTCAGCTCCCCGATCCCCACCAAATCGATTCTTACGGTAACCACGCTGCTCAACGCCATCTGCATACCCCTCCCGCAATGAGAAATTGCTTACCCTGGGAAATGAAATCTCATCATATGGAAAGCAAAAAGCAATTTGACCCTCCGCCTCCGAACTCTCCATCCGGTAAGCGTATGCATCGTGCGCGTTTGGTATCATATCCTGATCCGAGAATTCAAAATTGGTGTTGATTTGCATAGCGGGTGATCTAAATTTCAGTTGTTTCTAGGGTTTTGTTGTGCAATGATCGAACATAGTTGGATACCATCGAAACCAGAATAAATCCAGTCCTTTTGTCTCGTAGCAATCCACTACGCTGTAAGCACTCTCGGCTCCACAATCGTCATGCACAACCAAAAGAGAACTCGTTTCTGCAAAATAGGACGTTTCCTCGGCCAAGTAGAAATCAAGGTTGGGGATTTCTCTTAACATGTTGGGACCTGGAGGTGCCAATGGCACTTGAAATTCCGGGATATTGGGGAAAAGGTATAGCCTCTTTCCATTCAGATTCTCCTCTACTGCAAAGTCCAAATAACCGCTAAGATCGAGACCGTTTGTTGCAGGAGATCCACAATAGAACAACTCCAATTTCGACCCATTCCCAAAATAAGAATAATGATAAAAGTTGCAAAGATCAACATCGGAAGTATCATATTTTGCTACAGGTTGCTCTTGTAAGTCAAATTGTTCTTGAAAACTACATTCAATGTTGAAAAATGCATGTGTTGAAATCACATTTGTTTTGCTGTAACAAATGGCAACAAAGGGATAGGAAGTAGGAAGATGACCGATCCTGCCAATCCCTCTGAGTTGAAAGCTGTCAAAACTTTTGTAATACACAACGGAATCGCATTCCTGTGAAAAATAGCGAGTTGTGGGAACCTTGGATGCTTCAATCAGTGGCGATTGGGATTCGATGCAACCATATAGCAAACAACTCAACATAAATACGCAAGTCCAAATTCTCATATTGTCATTGATGTAATTTTTGATAATCGCGAGCAGAAACCAGCAAATATATCTTCCCTAGCCGCCGCAGGCGGCCCGATCCCCCACCAAATCGATTCTGGCCGATACCCACGCTGCTCAACGCCATCTGCATACCCCTCCCTCAATGAGAAATTGCTTATCCTGGGAAATGAAACCTCCTCACCCGGAAAGGAAAAAGCAATTTGACCTACCGCCTCCGAACTCACCACGCGGTAAGCGTATGCATCGTGCGCGTTTGGAATCATATTCTGATCCGAGAATTCAAAATTGGTGTTGATGCGCGAAACTTTAATCATGAATCAACGACTTTTTAAATAAAATTTATATCGAGTATTTAGATCCAATACAACCAAAGCCTCGGCAGTTACCTGATCTAAATAGATATCATGCTCTTCAAAAAATTCACCATCAATATTCTCTGAGTTATTAATCATAACTACCAAAACCACAAAGGGGAGCTGACATTTCACGAGAAGACTTGTCAGTGAATCCTTCCATTTGATAGCACCTTGAAGTATTGGATCAATCTCATCTGAATGTTTTTGGAAAACCCAATTACGAATTTTGGAATCAGACCATCGTGATTTCTTCTTTTGGATAGCCTGGTTCTCAATCCTTTTCTTTCTGTTCAGATACAAGATTGCATCTCCAATTCCATTTCCTGTATCATCCAAACGTTGTGTCAAATTGAGATATTTTTTCCCAGATAGCTCCCAAAAGAGGCTAGAATTCTGCTGGAAAACAAACCCTAGCGTGCGAAAATGAGCAAGAATCAAATCTTGTTCCATACTATTTCCTACTTCGATCATCGTACACTTAGACATGCTTTCAAATAAATAATGTCACTCCTGTCCTAAACGATTTCATATTAGGTTCAAA
>JANPHP010000410.1:0-15505 GCA_031424495.1 Bacteroidota bacterium
TCAAAACCAGTCTGCGGCGTCTGTATCGCTGGGCTGCCATTCAAATCCAAACCATAGGCGCTGCCATAGACGACATTGCCGATGATGCTATTGTTTACATCTCCGCTGTTTTGAAAAATGCCCCTTTCTGTATGGTTGTAGATGGTATTCTCCCGAACCATCATATCGTGTACCTGAAAATCGAAGTAGAATCCCGGCGTAATAAAATCGCCATTATTGGTCCCCTCCAATGAGCCGTCACTCTCACCAACAAAATTGTTTTGAAATGTACTGTGGTGGCTCCCCGCGCCAAATGCATGCAAACCCGCCCCATCATTGTTCCAGAGCATCGCGTGGTGTATCGTATTCCGCTCGATCATGTGATAGGAGCCATCTGCCGAAATCCCGCAATATCCCACGCTGTCGATCGTATTGTGGTGCACATTGCAACTGTCCACAAAAGCGAGCTTGATCGCTGAGAGATTGAGCTGTCCACCGATGCCGTAGTTGGGTTGCAGGCCGATATTGCGGAATGTATTGTGGTGTATTTGGGTGCCTGTCGCTGTCGTACTCACATAGACTGCGATGCCACCGATCCCCACAAATGTATTGTTGGTGATCTCATTGTACTTGCCCTGGTCTTGCACGCCGTGATTGTATTGCTGATAAAATCGGCAATTGTTCACCACGTTGTAGCGTGCGCCGCCGTTGGGAATGAAGACCCCATGCGAGCCCTGGCGCTCAAAGGCCAGATTTTCAACCGTGATGAAACACATGTCGTTGTCGAGCTGTATGCCGAAATTGTAGATCGTGGCTTCACAATCCATGGTCGATGGATTTTGCCCCGTCGGCGGCATATACCAGAGGCGCTGGGTTCCAGGGACATATTTCCATTCACCCACGGTATCGAGATGCGCCAAGTTATCATACAAAAAATAACCATATCCGTCCAAAGCCCTCAGTTGCAATGGCGCTTGAAACTTGAGGGTATCCATCACCAAACTGTTGACGAGGCCTTTTTCCCATGCCCACTGCGCAGTGTGTACACACATGCGCGCTCCCGAAACCATATTGGTCGGCAATCCAGTGAGGTCATTGTCGAGCAAATAATTGGTTTGGGCGGAATCGAGCCACAAATACTGGTGTGCATTGGGGTAGCGAGCCAGCATTTGCTGCTCGCCGTTCACAAAAAAATTGCGCACCTGCGCAACAGATTGAATCGCAAAGGTATCGCCATGCTGGGTCCAGTTACCGAGATGGGTCGTGCCGCTGATAATCGGTTGCGCCCCTGCACCATAAGAAGTAAAAACGATGCGGCCAGTCGGCGAACCTGACTGGTAAACATTGATCGCACCAGAAAAGGTATCCCCTGCTCTGAAAAACACCGTGTCTCCAGGCTGGTAGGTCGCGGTGTTCAGCTTGGCGATCGATTGCCAAGCTGTTGCCGCTGAAGTGCCATTGTTGGCGTCGTTGCCTGCAGCGGATAGGAAATAGTTGGTCTGTGCGCCCAAGGTGAGCGGCATCAATAAAAAGAGTGCGATCCAGTTTCTCATGGCATCAATTTACGTTTTGCAAAGCGCATTCCCAAGCTCATTACGCTATGCAGCAACAAAATTGCCCGTAACACAGCGTCGCGGGCAATCTTGGATAAGCTTTTGCGATGCGGATTATTCCTTTACAAACTTCTGGATCGCAGTCTGCCCATTGCTCGACAACTCTAGCAGATACACACCTGGCGCAAGCTGGGCGACGCCTGGGACCTCAATACGGCCATTTTGAGCGACTTCGCCACTGCTGAGAAGCTTGCCCGTGAGTTCCATGATGCGGTAGGCAAATGGTTGAGCGGATGGATCCACGCCAGCGACGATGGCCTCCAAACGGTCCTTGATGGGATTGGGGCTGATGCCAAATGCAAGCCCCTGATTGCCCATCCCTGCAACGGCCAAGACCTCCGAAAAGCGGCTGCTGCCGTCCAAATCGACCTGCCGCAAGCGATAATAGCTCAGCTCACGATTGGGATTGATGTCTTGAAAGGCATAAGCCGAGCGATAGTCGGTCGTGCCATTGCCGCGCACAAAACCCACGCTCACAAAGTCTGCCTCGGAGCTCAAGCGGCGCTGCACCTCAAAACCTTTGTTTTGAGACTCTGATGCGGTCTCCCAGTTTAGGTTTACCAATTGTGCATTCTGCCGAGTCGCCGCAAAATTGCTGTACAATACTGCCACAGGGAGCGGTGGCATCACATAGCCGCAACCCGTAAAGAAATTCGTGATCTGCGTAAGCTCACCCACGGTGTAGCCCATGTTGATGCCTGCTTGCCTGAAGGCAATCGCAGCATCTTGCTGATTGGTCGTGGCGTTGGTGAGCATCATCCCCTCCAAAAATGCCTTGTCGGTTTTGGTCCTACCGATGGCATCATAAATCTTCATGAGGCAGGTCGCCCAGATCTGCCCGTCGGTATGGATTTGCCCGACAAGACCGCCGGGGTACAGCGGGCCGTAATTGGTGGTGCGGCCGCCCCAAAAGGGATTGTGCCCATCCCAACTGAAAACAAAATGATAGGCGGGCTGCACCGGCGTCCAAACGGCAACTGAGCGGCTGTAACTTTGCGCCCAATAATCACCACTACCTTCGCTCAGGCCATTTACCTGAGACAGGTTCCCAGAAGTGGCCCAGTCATGGAGGCCATGACCGAGTTCATGCAAAATCACATCAGCATCCTCCGCATCGTCCACGCCACCCTCGCCAAAGGCGATGCGGCCTGTGCCACCAAGATAATGCGAGTTGTCGGCGCCTGATAGCCCAGATGGGTCGAAAATCATGCCTCCGGCATACTGAAAAGGCATCAAAGAAATGCCCAGCGTCTGATTGATATACCGCAGCGACTTATCCAATTCGTAATAGGTCATCACTGCCTCAAAGCCATCTTGGGAGCGGTCGAATGTAAAAGCCGAACTCGCTTGCGTAAAAAGGCCCTTGCTCGGTGCCTCAAAATCCATGATTTGTGCATAGGGTCCGACCAAACTGTGCACACCGGCATTCAAGGTGATGCTGTTGAGGGTGCGGCTAAATACTTGGGCTTGCAAAGTGGCATTGCTGGCATCACTGCCATCAACATATTGGCCAGCATAGGCTTGTCCTGAGGAGCTGAGCGGGTCAGGATCAAAGGTGCTGCCCGTTCCATTGACCGTAGCAGGTGGCGGTGGCGGCAACAACGGGATCTCGACGCAATAGGCGGGCTCTTCGCTCCCTCCACCACCGGCAGGATTTTTGCCATGCCCTTTGTGCGAATAGTAGCAGGCGATGTCTTTGCATTTGAATATTTCGGAGGTATTGGCATCCACCAAAGCTTCCCAATCACCAATGGGCTCTGTGCCCACAAGGCGCACGTGCCAAGCGAGGCGCGTGATGTTGTGACGCTGATAGACAACCAATTGGGTGCGGTCGAGATCGATCTGCCCTGATAGCCCGATATAATTTGCGATGAGGTCGCGGGCTTGCGTTTGCGTGAGGCTTGCCGTCACGTCAAATGTCGGCGCAATGGCTTTGTAGCCATTCATCATGAACGTAATATGGTTGTTGGGCGACAGATTGACCACGGTCTCACTTTGATAGACGGGTACGCCCTTGAAATATTGCGTGAAGCGGAGATTGGTTCCCGCGAGGCTCGTGCGTGTTGTGCGCAATGTGAGGTCGGCGAGATCAGGATCTAGCAAGCCCAGCATGCGTGCGCGAGGTTTGAGGAAAAGGCGTACTGCCGTTTCAGGATCGTTGCTTTGTCCCTTTTCATCCATGTTGTAGATCGCCAGCGGCATGCCAGTCCAATCACTGATGCGCATGTTGTCGAGCATATGCGAAGGCTCCTCTACGTCTAAACCGATTTCAAAGCTTAAAGGAGTATGCGGTTTTTGTGCCTGCAATTTGGTATTGCATGCGAATGCAATCAATATGCCAAATAGGGCTATAATGCGTGCTTTTTCCATAACTATCACCGTTGATCCAACTTACTTATTGCAAGGTATAATTTTTGCGGACGCAATCCAAAATACTAGACGTTTTGCAAGCCATTTGACACTTTCATCCAGTCTCTTTCGCTGATACAAAAATGAAAGCGGATGCATCCAGCCTAGGCCAAATGCATCCGCTAGCAGCGCTGTCGGTGAAGGATTAGTTCAGGACAACTTTGCGCACAAGCTGACCTTGCGGCGTCTCAATCTTCACAAAATACATGCCTTTGCTGCACTTGGCGAGATCGAGGATACGGTTGAAGCCATTTACACCTTGCACAGTTTCGGCATAAACGACTTGACCGAGTGCACTCATCACCTCGATTTTTACATCCATTGTGGCCGACATGCGCAGGTTCAGATGCACCTGCTCATTGGCAGGATTGGGCCAGAGGTCGAGGTTCATGCCAGCGGCATTGTCCAACCCAACGATATCGACAAAGATATTTTGGCTCACGCTGCTCTCACAACCAAAGGTATTTTGCACCGACAAGGTCACGTTGTAGGTGCCCACTGCAGCATAACTGTGTGTTGGGTTTTGGAGGGTTGACGTACCGCCATCCCCAAAGTCCCAGCTCCAACTCGTGGCATTGGTGCTTTGGTCGGTGAAATTGACAACTTGTGCGACCAGCGCAGACACGGGTGCATTGAAACTGGCCGTGGGTCCGTTGGTCGCGCCTGTCGAGCTCCAGTTGGCGACAAAACCAGCCAAGGTCACGCTGCCATCGGATGTAAAGCGAAACGTAAGCGCATTGCCAGTCGAGACAAACGGCAAGCCGCCGTTGGGCAATGTATTGCCGGTATAGGTCCCGAGCAGCGTCCCCCCTGTGCCGGCGCCATCGTAGACGTAGACATAGTCCCAATTGCTTTCCAAGTCAAATTGGGAAAAGGTCAGCTGCACCTGTGTGGCCCCTGGCGGACTGATGATTGCGGTCACATCCACATTGTCACTGTAATTGCTCGTGCCGCCATCGTCCATGACGTTGCCTGCGCAACTGTTGAGATTGGTGGTGCCCGATGTCGGCAACGTATTGATCTGGCAGGCTGGCGAATTGGGGTCATAGTTGATGCAATTCACGCAGGTATAGGTATCGCACCCGACGCCATTGCAGGCCGTGAGGGTCACCGAATACACGCCCGGAGTCAGGTATTGATGTGTTGGATTCGGCAGGGTCGAGGTTCCGCCATCACCAAAGTTCCAAGACCAGTTGCTGGGGTGATCGACGCTGAGGTCGCCAAAACTCACCAAGCCATCGCAGCTCGCCGTCGGCGTTGCTACAAAACTCGCAGTCGGTGCACTCGTAGCTGAGAAGCATTCGAAGCTCATGTCAAAACCGGGCCTTACCACGCTCGCATCCGATGTAAAGACCAGTGTCACGCTGCCTGTGGTCGTTGTGATCGTGCCGCCATTGGGGAGGGTCGAGCCGGTATAGCTGCCGATGAGGGGACTGCTGGCATTGGGCCCATCATAGATCGTGAGGAAATCATAAAAATCCTCGAGATCAAACTGATTGAAGTTCAGCACCAAGAAGTCTGCTGTCAGCGGTGCAATCGTGAGCGTGCTATTGGCGTTGTCTGAATAATCCCCAAATCCACCAGGATCTTGCACGCTGCCGATGCAATAGTTCAGCAAAGTATTGCCGGTTTGAGGCAGGGTCACCGTGCAGGCGATATTGGTATCGAGGACCACATAGTTGGGAAGCGTAATCGAGTCCTTGATACCGGTGCAACCCGTGACGACGAGCTTCACGCTGTAAGTGCCAAGGTTGGTGTACAAGTGAGATGGATTGGCCAGCGTGCTCGTGGCGCCATCACCAAAATACCACTTGTAGCTCGCGGCAGAGTTGGAGTTGTTGGTGAATTGCACGGTGGCTGGTGCTTGGCAAAAATTGTGGGGCAATGCTTGGAACGAAGCCAATGGATTGTTGGTCCAAGGGCCGCCCACGCCTACTGCATACCATGCATTGGCGGTTTGGATCATTTCTGGGCTGCAAGCGCCATAGAGATCGGATGCAGACTGGATAGCATAGAAGCGGGCATCTGCAAAATTGGAGCCTGGCGTAAGGTAAATGCTCAGGTTACGGAAAGCGATGGCTTCGGCCTTGGTCCAGCCGAGGCCAGCAACCGAATAGGCATTGCCGATCGCATTGGTCGCCGTGTCGCCTACTGTGAGGATGTAAAACCAGTGGTTGGGCACACCACTGTTGTAGTGTACATCCGCCCCGGGCACCCAAAACGGATCGCCGACACAACCTGGATTTTGAAAAATTGTGGGATCAGACATGCTACGGATGCCGGTATTGCCCACAGTGCAGTCCTCACCAATGAGCCAACTCCAATTGGTAGGCCGCATGCGGTGCTCGATCACCGTGCCAAATATGTCTGAATAAGACTCGTTGAGCGCGCCAGATTCATCGTTATAAATGAGTCCCGCAGCATACTCGGTCACACCGTGGGTCAGCTCATGGCCGCAAACATCGGGTGAAGTGAGCGGGCCGCTGAATGTGCCGCCATCGCCATCGCCATAAGTCATCTGTGTGCCGTCCCAGAACGCATTCCCAAACTGCACATCATAGTGTACAAAACTCAGCAGCTGGGCATTGAGATTGTTGTAGCTATTCCAGTTGTGCACCAATTTGTAATAATCGTAAGTCTCCTCGGCACCGATGTGGGCATCGGGGCCTGCCTGATCCAATGCTGCATTCACATTGTTCCAAATATTGTCGGTATCGGTAAAGTCTACGGCACCTGGATAATTGGTTGAAGTCAAGCAATTTTTGGTGACGATGCCGCCACCACGACCGGTTTCTTGCAAGCGGAAATTGCCAGGACCGGTTTGGTCGGTCGTGATCGGGCGCGTGCCGGAATACATCGTGACAGCCGAACCCACCACGTCTGCGGTATGGATGCGGTTGAGGCTATGGATCACCTCGCCCGTCTGGGCATCTACAAAAATCCACGCGCGGCTCAGCGGCTTCACAGCATAGACATCAAATTTCCAAGCCAATGCGAAATTGTCATCGCGGTAGGCTCCCCCTTTGGGCGCATAGACAAGCTCCCCTGCCGGCAGGCTCGCCATGACCTCGGGTGCAAAGCGGTTGGCGATGCCACCGCGCTCCCACAGGTAACGCTGCGCGCCTACATGGTCGAGCGCGTTGCGCAAGGCTTGCGCCTCCGAGATGGCAGGCGTCGTCGATGCCTTGATGCGGTAGAGGTCGCCATTCACAGCTTCCAATCTGCCACCACGCTCGTGGGTGATCACGATGCCGCCTTCAATTGGCAACCCATCAACCAACATCTGTTGGTGGCGATGGACCATGCCTTGATGGTCACGAAACGTAGAATTGGTCCTGAAACTCACAGCGCCGGTGTACACTGGCATCCATGGTTTGCGCTTTTCTAGCAATTGCTCCAAGCTGGCTGGAGCTTGATCACCAAAACGGATGTACTGCACATGGCCCGTGCGCTCAGAGATTTTCACGACCTCGGCGCCATAGACAACTCGGTCAGCAGCAGGGCCTTCGAGGATTTGGGCAGAGAGTGAAAGGAAGGGAGTGGAGAGCAAAAAAGCGAGGATTAATTTCTTCATTTTATGAAATTGAGCGAAGATGTCAGCCCGATTTTGGACAACCCAATTGGGAATGGGAAGGTACGGTTTTCCGCCTTCCCTGCAAACGAGGATAGTGGCAATTGGCGTCCGCAAAGTGACAGTTGAGCGCAAAGTCAGCCCTGAGCCACCGGTCGGGCGCATAGGCGACAAATGGCAAGATTGGCAGGACTAGCGAACATCACATTCAATTATTTCAAACCAAACGGGCAGGTGAGGTACGATTTTGCAAGCTTTTGAGGTCGATTTTTTGTGTGATGGTTAAATTCTATTAGCTTTATCGCGCTTAAAAATGATATCAGAAATGACGCTTACTGAAAAATTTGCCGACGCCCAAGAGCGCGTCAAGACCCTCACCAGCCGCCCAAGCAATGAGCAGTTGCTCAATCTGTATGCTTTGTACAAACAAGCTACCGAGGGCGACGTGCATGGCGACAAGCCCGGCATGTTTGACTTCAAAGCTGCCGCCAAGTATGCCGCATGGGAAAGTGTTGCCGGCAATAGCGCCGATGCTGCCATGGAAAAATACGTGGCTTTGGTCGAAGAATTGCTGGCAACGGTCGGTTGAGGCCCATCGGCATCCACCTCGATAATCTGCTAAACTGGAAGTATATTTGCCTAGACAGCGGTGGTGACCTATTCGTTACCAGCATGCGTTGGATGCAATGATGCGACTACTCACATACTTACAGTCGGGGCTACGCTGGCATTTGCCAGCCATTTTGATCATGTGTGCCATCACCCTCTCCCCTGCTCTCGCTTGGGGGCAAGACGACGGTGGCGACAAAAAGGAGAAAAAGGAAAAACCTGCGAAGGAAAAACCAGAAAAGGCTCCAAAAGAAAAACCTGAGAAAGCTGAAAAGGAAAAGCCATTCGACGATGGAAATACTGACGATGGCGGTGGTGGCAAAAAAAAGAAGAATGCCGCTCCTGACGATGATGATGCTGACGATGGAGGCGATGACGGAGAGAAGAAAAAGAAAAAAGGCAAAAAAGGCGATGCCGAACCCAAAGCAGGCGGTCATGGCACTGCGAATGAGCGCTACCATCAAAACAACGCAGACAGTACGGTAGCACATGGCTACGCAGTCCCTTGCGGACGCTACCACCGTGGTACCATGGAATTTGTTGACAAAAACAACGTCCACATCACGATCCGCCGCAGCGGTCGCCGCGAGGTGCAATACAATGGCAACCGGGGCATGAAGGAGCTCAAGACCCGCAAGCTCACCCGCGACCAGAAAATCGACAAGTCCAAAAGCAAGAAACGCGTCGACAAAGAAGGCAAGCTCAAAGACAAGGGCAACAAACTCGTCTTCAAGATCGAGTGGCAAAGCGACTGCGAATACAAGCTGGTATTCATCAAAAGCAAAAAACCCTCCAAGTTCAAGAAAGGCTGGGAGATGGATTGTGTGATCACGAAATGTTACGAAGACTATTATGATTGCGATTGCGACCTGCACGGCATCATGCAATATGCATCCGTGAAAAAGCGCATGACCAAGTCAGAAACCGCCGCCAATGCGCGTCGTGAACAAGAAGCCGTCGCCGCAAAAGAGGCTGAAACGAAGCTCGCAGAGGAAGAGAAGGCCAAGGTTATTGAGGAAGAAGCGCGCGTTCGCGCGGCGCAAGACGAGGTATTTGGCCCGATCAAGCGCATTCAAGGCGGCAATATCAATGAGACGCCCCCAGCGACCGACGACCCTAATGCGCTGGAAGAGAAGCCCACAAAAGCACCTGAAAAACCCGGCACACCCGGCGCCAAAAGGCCTGAGCAACCCCAACTCATTCCCCCCACCAAAACGGGAAAAGAAGCCAAGGAGCCCAAGGAAAAAGTCGAGAAGGGCGACAAAGTGCCCAAGGAGAAAAAAGAAAAGGCGAGCAAGGAAGAGAAGGTGCCCAAGGAAAAGAAAGAAAAAGTGCCCAAGGAGAAAAAAGAAAAAGCTCCCAAGGAGCCCAAAACGCCCAAGGAAAAGCCCGAAAAAGCTCCCAAGGAGCCCAAAGTGAAGCCCGAAAAAGCCCCTAAAGAAGACAAAAGCGATGAATGAGTTACAGGTTCCTGCGCATCAGCAAAGCAGATCGCATGTTGGCATCGTCCTCGGGGTCCTGATGGCACTCCTACTGCAGGCTTGTAATCAGGCGGCGCAACCGCTCGGCACGGGCGTCGACTCGGCACAAACATCCGCCCACGAGCCCATGCTCACCACCGAGAGCGACAGTGCATTTGAGGCGCTCGAGGACCTCGATCGCGGCGACCGCGAAAACTGGCAGAAGCCGCAAATGGTGATCAGCCGCCTAGGCGACCTGAGTGACAAGGTCGTTGCCGACATCGGGGCCGGCACCGGCTACTTCTCGGTGCCGCTCGCCCGCAAAGCCAAAAAGGTCATTGCCATCGACATCGAGCAGCAATTTCTCGACTACATCAACCGTAGGCTGGAGCACAGCCCAGACAAAAAAAGCCTCAACATCGAGACGCGCCTCACGCAGGAAGACAACCCCAATCTGCGTCCCGCCGAGGCGGACCTCGTGCTCATCGTGAACACTTATGCCTACATCAGCAACCGCGTCGCCTACTTTACCAAAGTGCGTCAGGGCCTACGCCCCGGCGGCCGCCTCGTGGTGATCGACTTCAAAAAAGAGCCCCTCCCCGTCGGCCCCGCCCCCGAGAGCAAGCTCGACGCCAAGCAAGTAAGCGCCGAGCTCGACAGCGCCGGCTTTCGCACGCTCACCGTGGATTACAATAGTTTGGATTATCAATATACGCTCACAGCCGAGGTGGTTGGGGGGAAGTGAGGGGCTTACAAATCTGAATACTTCTTATTGCTCCCCCGCGCCGTGTCCACGGGGGATTTTTCCGCATTCGTTGGACAAGTGCCAACCATCATTTGAAGGTGATCGCAAACATTTCTGCCACTAAAAACCCTCCTCCACAGTTTCCCAAATCATCACTTTTGTTGCCTACGTCCAACAGCACATTTGCGCTAGGGCATATTGCCAACTATTCGGGAATCATTGCCTAACGCTCATGGTGGTACCCTTGCCAACTTTGTTGCGTTATCAATTTATTCAATACCGAAGATTATTATGAAAATGAAAAGCTTGCATTTCGCTGTCGTCATGATGGCCATTGCCATGGTGTTTGCATCTTGCAAAAAAGATGAAATCGTGGACCGCACCATCCCCAATGGTGACTTCACGGTGAGCAAAACCGGCTCATTTGTCAATGAAAACGGTGCCGGCTCTGCAGGCACAGCCGAGCTTGGCACGGATGCGGACGGCGTCCAATTTGTGAAGTTCGGAGCCAATTTTGCGACCAACTTTGCCACAGGCACTGTCGTGGTCTACCTGAGCACCAGCGCAGTGTACACGGCGAGCCCAGGTACAGGCAATCCCGACCTGCGTATCATCGGCAATACCACCAAAGGTGGCGAGCAGTACTTTCGCCTAGATCCTGCTGCCGATGCCAAATTCACCCATGTGATCCTATATTGCGCCTCTGCCGGTGTGCAGTTTGGCAACGCTCCTTTGAACTAAAGAATCGGTCAACAATAAGTGTATTTGGGGTCTGATGGAGGCGGCCAAAATCGCTCCATCAGACCATTTTTTTGCTCGACGATCATCGTTTTCCCCATGAGACCTTGGATTCAGTTTTTGTTTTTGCTCCTCCTGCTGCCCGCATTCGCCCAGGCACAAAGTGGCTGGACACGTGCCCGCAAGGGATTGTTTCTCAAAGCCGATCTGGGTTATTTCGCCGCAAAAAACTACTACAATGGCGAGGGGAGACTTCTGGTCACCAACAGGTTCAACCAAGCCAACCTGAGCTTTTATGGCGAATATGGCTTGCGCGACCGCCTCACGCTCATCGCGCAAGCACCGCTGCTACGCCTCAATAAATATGAGACCACGCGCCCGGTCATCGGGCAGGGAGACTTGCAAGTACACCTCAAATACCGACTCACGAGCAACAAATTGCCGGTGTCGGTGAGCGTCGGTGCAGACATGCCCACAGGCCGCGCCAATGCATCCGCCGAGGACAAAACACTGCCCGGCGTCTTCATCAACCTACCCACGGGCGATGGCGAGTTCAATTTCTGGACCACGGTCGCTGCCTCCAAATCATTTGGAAAATTTTACGCCACGCTGTACAGCGCTTACGATCTGCGCACAAAATATGACGGCAAGCGCTTCAGGGACCTCGTGCAGTTTGGCGGCGAGCTCGGCTACCATCCAGTTGCCAAGCTTTGGGTCAATACCAAAATCAGGGCACAACTGAGCCTTGGACAGAGTCAGCATCCCGAGTTGAGCTTCATCAGGGGCGATGCCTCCACGTTCATGATGATCAGCGCCGAGGCATTTTACAAACCCTACAAGCACGTGGGTTTCTCTGCCAATGTCCTGTCTGCCAACAATCTACTCATCCCTTACCGTAATGTCTATGCTGCTCCGATGGTGTCGCTGGGCATCGCTTTTGAGAAATAACAGCGCCATTTTTGTAAAATGTTGGATTCGGATTCGGAAATTTGCTGTTTTTGAACGAGGTTGTCGTTGAATATTTTTCAGCGATGCATTTTTCAGGACTTTCGGGTGAATTCTTCGGTATCTACACGATCGCGGGCGAGGATACAACTGCGATGATGGCGGCCAAGCCCTCCGAGCTGCGCATCTATTGGAACCAAGCAAGCAATGCCGAATTTGAGCTTGACGGCGTCAAGCTCTCCGCCCAACCCAATGAGTTGCTTTTCCTCACTGAATATCACCGCTACATTCCCCTCTCCCCTGCTCAAGGCCGCTTGTTTCGGTTCAATCGCCCCTTTTATTGCCTTGACAACCACGACGACGAGGTCGGATGCAAGGGACTCCTGTTCTTCGGAGCCTCCAACCTGCCCAAAGTGAAGGTAGACGGCGCGGATTTGGAAATCTTTGAGTTGTTGTGGCGCGTGTTTGGGGTCGAACTCGAATCCCGCGACAACCTACAGTTGGAAATGTTGCGCATGCTCCTGAAGCGATGGATCATTTTGTGCATTCGCGTCTTCAAGCGGCAGATGCAGATTCAAGACATCGACACGCACAAAATCCATCTCGTGCGCGAATTCAACTACCTCGTGGAGCAACATTACCGCAAGCTGCACGACGTGCAGAGTTATGCGGCGCTGCTGCACAAGTCTCCCAAGACCCTCGCCAACAGTTTCAGTAAATTGGTGCAGCAGACTCCGCTGCAAGTGATCCAAGCGCGGTTGTTGCAAGAGGCGCGCCGCCTACTCAAGTACACCGAAAAGCCCGTCAAAGAAATCGCCGACGAACTCGGTTTTGATGACATTCAAGCCTTCAGCCGCTTTTTCAGCAACAAAGCCGGGCACTCCCCCAGCGCCTTTCGCACGCGCGACGCGGCAGACTGAGCCCGCATGATGCTACAAGGCATCGTATTTCTTATTGCTCCCCCGCGCCTTGTCGACGGGATATTTCACTGCATTCTTGGCCAGCTTGTCTTGCAATGCAGATTCCATGTCGATGTTGAGCGTATGCGCGAGCAGCAGCGTCGCGTAGAGAATGTCAGCGAGCTCCTCTCCCACGCTTGCGGGATCGGCTTCTGAGGCTTGTTTCCAGAGAAAACACTCGAGCAATTCGCCAGCCTCGATGGAGATGGACTTGGCGAGGTGATCGGGCGTATGAAACTGCGCCCAGTCGCGCGCATCACGAAAAGCGACAATCTGCGCGGTGAGTTCCTGTAAATCTTTGACCATAAGCTATCCTTTAAAGCGGTTTTCGTTGTGCCAAGATAGGAATTGTTTGTGGGGATGCTGCTTGGAGTCACGCGGAAGCAAGGATAAATACCGACCATGCAACCCGATATAATCCGAGGCATTGTCGACCTTGTCGCGGATCGCCTGCGCAATCTCGATGCGGTGATCGGGCGTCACCGTCATGAGTCCGCCATCGAGGAGCTTGTGGAGGTCAGCACGGAGGAGGAGGCCATTTTGCACGTGGTGCGGCCCCTGCTGACTGTAGTCTTGGATATGGGCAGCCTCTAGCACAGTGATCGTCGGCTCACCGGTGACCGCGCAACGGTTGGCGTATGCATTGGTGACGAGCATGCGGAAGGATGCTTGACCGATGCGGACTTTTTGGGCGGCGGCAGGGCCATAGCCGTGCCAGTGGGGGTTTTCATCGAACTCATTTGCCCCATAATTGGGCTGAGCAACGATGCCGCTGTTGCTGATTCTCGCATTTTGACGCGCCAACTCGATACGCAATTCTACCTCTTCCCAAATCTTCCCGCCGATTGCTGATAAAGTACTATAGGTTTTCCCGGAAACAATCGGCGAAGCCCAGTCGGAAGGGGCATCGATCCAATCCTTTTCATCAAAAAATATCGGTTCTGAGAGCGCAATGCAGCCAATTTCTGGATCCCGAACAGTAGCAATACTCATCTTTTTGCGATAGTTAAGGATGGGCCTGGCTAGTGCGGGTAGGCTTTCGCAGCCATTACCCTTTCCAAAAGTCTCCCACGCCATCGACAGCGGAAGCTTGTTGTAACCCATGAAAAATCCAACCCCAGCGATTTTATAATAAGGCTTCTTGAGCTTGAGCAAAAATGGCGCACCAATCGGAACAGCAGCAAAACTGGCAGCGCTCGGCTTCCAGAAATTGATATCCAAAGGCGCTGGATCCAACGCCTTCAGATAGGAATACCATTCCCAGTCGGTGTTACCGATGTAAAAATCCATAAAAAGCGTCTCCTGCGTTTCTCGTTGTGGATGAAGTTAGGAGAATGACAGGGGAATGCAAAAAAGTTTTTGTTGGGGGTGGGGGGAGTGTTGAAGAATTCACAAGATTTGAAAATGCAAATATGTTTCAAGCCTTTACCAAAGTAGCCAAGGTCCCAACAATCCGTTTGTCCAACCACCGGTAGAGAGAGAAGTATCATTTGGCTGGAACCGTCCCACCGCATTAGCCAATGGAAACCAAACGAATTGCAATCGGGCTTGGAAAACCTTACCAAATCGTCTTTAAGAAATGTTGCGGTACTAAAACGGACCAATGAGATCAACTAGGAGTCTTTTGATCGAAGTCAAGTTTTGACTCCGTTTTCATTGGAAGCTGGGCAAACATCGCTGTGCTGATATTCTGACCATTTTGGGGAGGGAGCACTGGAGGTTTTGCTATTGGGATAACGGCGAAGCTGCAAGGATGAGCCTCGTATTCCTTGCAAACCCATTTCAAACCCGCTTTCGTAACGTTTTTTTCACCAAATTTGTCCATCCTGAAGCCCATGCTTCAAGGAGAGCAGGTCAGTAACTGAAGCTTTTGTTTGATGGAATCAAAGGAACACAAGGTAGAATTCATCCCAGTCGAGCGGCTATTGCTGGACAACTCCAATCCTCGCCTAAGTGAGTTTGGAATTTCCAACAAGACAAAGCAGGAAGAGAATTTACGATTTCTGTGGGAGGCGATGGGTGTCGATGAAATCATGTACTCCATTGTCTCCAACGGTTTCTGGGATTATGAAGCATTGATTGCCATACCTAACGGAAAAGAATCCTACACGGTCATCGAAGGCAACCGACGATTGGCTGCAGTCAAACTTTTGTTGGATGCCGGCAAGTACAACATTGTATTGCCTGATAGAATTTCCAAAAAGATCTCCAGCGAACTTTTGGACAAAATAACGCAACTCCCCGTCACGGTCGTCGCATCCAAAAAGGAATCGTGGAGGTTTATCGGCTTCAAGCACGTAAACGGCCCCGCCAAATGGGGGAGCTTTGCAAAGGCAAAATATGTTGCTGAGATCCATAACACTTATGGCATACCCTTAGCAGACATCTCCTATCAATTGGGCGACACGCACAATACAGTTCTGAAGTTGTATCAGGGTCTAATGGTTCTCGAGCAAGCCAAGCGTGCCAAGGTATAT
>JANPHP010000411.1:0-19324 GCA_031424495.1 Bacteroidota bacterium
GCCGCCATCGGCGAACTCAAATCCCTGCTCCTCGACGAGTTTTCCATCGAGACCCAGCTCGGCCTGCTCCTCCGCATGTACATCAACTACGGCCCCGCCGAATGGAACTCAGTAGCCGATGCGCTGCTCGTGCAGCGGGCGGAGAATAAGTTGCTGGCGGTGATGGAAGAATAATACTGTTCGGGTACGGGTTGCCGGGACGAAGTAGACTGTGGTGTATCTTCGCGACACAAATAAAAGGTGTGATCGGCTCGGCGCCCGCATAATCGTATTGTTGAGAACCAGGATCAATTGTCTTGCCTCCTAACTGAATGCCGCAAGGCGAAGAAGACCTTGCAGCACCTGAACTTCTTCCAGTTTGGGAGGGTTCGGCATGTGCAGGAACCCGGGAGCGGTCGATGCATATTTCAGCACGACCCATACAACTTGAAAACCGATGGCAAAAATCAAAAAAAAGCGATCATCAGCCAACTCCAAGTAAACCCAAAATCCCTCACTGATCCGCAGTAAACAAAACAAACCGCTTCTTTTCGGCTGCTGTTTTCCAGAAGTCTGCTGATTCAGAAAACCAATTCCAAGTGTAGGCAAAGTCTTCTTCGTTGGGTGTCAAGCCGTAGTCGTTGGCATGGATGGCGAAGTATTTTTGTCGGAAGGTTTCCTTTGTCACCGAACCAATAGATTGCATGATGTCCGTTACCTGCTCTGGCGTTTTGAGAGACATGATGTAATCGGTTCCGGAGTAGAGGACTTCACCGCCGAGAATCAAGTGATTCAATGGGTAGGTGCCGCCATCCCATTCCAATGTTCCATTGGTCAAGGTCCGGTGAATTGCATCCCAAGCCTTGTCAAGTTCGCAGGTCCATTGTGGATGCTCTTCCATGTAGATTTCTTCAATATCCATTTGAAGAAAGTCAAGTCGGTCTTCGTCGGAATTGAAGGATTTCAGCTTGGTAACTGTTTGCGCATCAAGCGAGAATAAAACACCTAAGCAACTCATCGTCTTACTGTTTAGAATTGAGGAACTCGTTCCAAGGTAATGAAAATGGACTTACGTAAGGAGAAGCTCGTTTGTGGTATGGATGATCGGTGTTTTTGTTGGCTAGAGGCTGTGTTTTGTTGGAATGTTGAATCGACGAAAATAAAGGCGACTGCATTGTCACCATTGTTCTCGCGATCAGGCTAAATGAAATGATTCTATGTTGAAATTCATTTAGAGATTGTGAAATTCTCGATTGACCCAAACCAATGCCATCTCGCTATGGGGCTGCGCCACCCACAACGAGGCCGCCATCGGCGAACTCAAATCCCTGCTCCTCGACGAGTTTTCCATCGAGACCCAGCTCGGCCTGCTCCTCCGCATGTACATCAACTACGGCCCCGCCGAGTAGAACTCAGTAGCCGATGCGCTGCTCGTGCAGCGGGCAGAGAATAAGTTGCTGGCGGTGATGGAAGAATAATGCTGTTCGGGTTCGGGTTGGTGGGACGGGATAGACCATCTTATAGGAATCGGGTATCCGAACATTTTAAGTTCAGGTAGTGGTACACCCAACCACATTACGTAACCCCCGTCAATGCCCAGCACTCCCACTTGCACCGATCCCGAGCAGCCTAGCCAGTATCGCCCTCGTTGCTACAGGCAGAAAAATCTCAATGCTGGTATCCGTAGGGTCGAGATGCTGCTGCACGCAATAGTGACGCGTCCAAGCAAGTATGCCTCTGCTTCGGTCGTGGTCTACCTCACCGTTTGGATGAAAAAGCCCTGCAACATGGCTGCGGTAGCCTTCGACGGTAGTGACGGTGCGGTCATCACCACCATACCATTCCTGAAAATTGCTGGTTGATCCATGGTTCACCCGTGCCATCTGGCCGAGCATCACCTCTTGAGCTGCACGACTCAAGGCAGCCCACCCTGTAAAGGTGCTGGCTGCCGCCAAGGCCTGCTGGAAATTGTCCAAATGCCGTTCCTCGGTGGTGAATCGATCCAATGCGGGCATCACAGCTTCAAATTCGCGCCAGAAAGGTGAATTCATAGCCCCGCGTGTGTACCAACCATTCCGATCCTCGCCACGCAGCCCTCGGCTCATATGGCGATCGATATCAGATTCACCCATTTGATTGGATTCGCCAGTATGCGCATTCATGAGCCGCGTGACCAAAGGGCTGATGCTGGGCAGGTTTCGGTAAAAACTCCGCACTGCTGCCTCGTTGCGCGAATTGGACACGTTGGCGATCGTAAAGGATTGCTCCTGGGAGAGCAGCGCGCGCACATCGGCAAACCTAGGATTGGTATCTGCGGCAACGACGGTCATCGTACCTTCACGCGTGGTTGTGCGTGGGTGTAAATGCGCATACTCCTCTAGCAATGCCCTGAATTCATTGTGACCCCTACGAATGGCATTGTAGTCAGACATAGCGACCAAATCGCTGGATGAGATGGCAGTGTCAGCGGCACCCGGTCCATCGGTGTCCAATGCCTGCTCGACGGTCCTGCCATGAGCAGGGGCGCTGCCCAAGGTTGTTGCATCACGTGCCAAGCCTGCCGCACGTATGCCCGAAGCATCCATTCCTGCTTCGCTCACCATTCGTGTAGCGCTTCGCAGCCTGGCTTCGCCTTGCCGATCTTCGCTCGCCGCATTGGTGACTACAGTATACAATGACGCCATCAATTTGCCTCTGCGGTCGATGTCTGCCAGCTTTGCCGAAGTGAGTTGGGCCTCGGTGAGTATCTGAACTGCCCTTTGGTAATTGGCTGCTTCACCAGCGGCTATCCTGTGACCGCTGCCATCTCTGCCTTGCAAGTAGTTTTTGCAGCGGTCGACTTGTAGCTCTACCAGCAATTGCGATCGCCCCAAGGATGCTGGTCGCCCAGCTGAAGTTCCGATTCTCGACGGTGTATAACTGCCGCCACTCTCTGCGGCCATGTTGGCGGCATTGATGCGGCGGTAGCCCGGCAATCGTGTGGTCTCGGCCGCCTCGGCGGGTGCTGATGTCGTTTCTCCTGTTGTATCAGTGGTGGCCACTTCGGGCGTCGATGGTTCAACTGTAGGGCTCACAGTTGGCGAGGCGCCCAGTCTTGACTCGGCGATGCCATCGGCGAGGGTGCCCATTTCGATCTCTCTCGGGTCGGTCGGCATTGCAGGCGCGCGCGGCGGGCGCGGTGGCGGGACGTATGCTTGCAATTGCCCATCGGCATTGAGCGTGAAAAATCGCTCAGCCTGGATTTCCCTCAGACGATGATCGATCAAGCGACTGAAGTATTCCGTGATTTCCCCCCGGCTCGCTTCTTGGAAATAATACCGAACCAGATTGGATGCCAAGTTGCCCGCCGCTGCGGCACGGCCTTGTCCGATCAAACGGCGACGTTCTGCAGCTGTATGGCAGTTCCAGCGGGCATTGTAAAATGCCTGTATCACAGCGCGTTCATTCTCCTCAAGACTGGTGTAAGAACTAGGATTGAAGGCTGAGGTTGCGTCGGTGATGGCGTGCGTATTGGAGCCATCATTTCCAGCATACAAGATATTTGCCACGGCAGGCCACAACGCCAGGATATGGGGCGCACGGGCGAAATGGGCGGGCAGATTGGGCAGCAGTGCGCCTTGCATCAGGGCAGCAAACATCCCCACTTCGAGGCTGCCGCGCTCGTAGGTTTCCTCGGGAATAACCTCGTAATGAATCGACAGGCCGTCAAATTGCAGGGGTGAAACTTGCATTTGCAAGGTCTTCTGCTCCGAGGCGGTAGCTGCTACCGTTTTCGGCTGATCTACACGGCCGCTTTCCTCAGCTTGTCGTGCAAGGGCATCCGCCTCATGCTCGAGTTCCGGGCTATCGTTGACAGGCAATCCAGCGATCTCTGTGGTGGCAGTGACACGGCCCTCGCGCTGCTGCACGATATGGGCGGCCTCGTGCCCGAGATGCTCCTCCTGCCCAGTACCGAGATAGATGTCATTGCCTTGGGCATAGGCGAGCGCCCCCATTTTTTGGGGTTGATCGCTGTTTTTATGGACCAGCACATTGCTGAGATCATGACCGGTCGTGGCTAGGAAACCATCTACGAGCTCGATCGGGAGCCCATTTGGGTTCGATGATGGATTCGTGGGTGGTGCCTCATTGGCATCGCCTGCAAATAGCTGAAAAGCAGGGGGTGACATTTTGAGGCCCTCGGCCTCACTTCCTGATTGATCAGCAGGCTCGACCGCAGGCTGCCGTTGTTGGATAGGGTGATCCTTCATATTTCCGTGAACAGAATTCGATTCCGTCCAAAGATAGCATATTCATGGATTATCTAGCAGCAATGCGTTTGTCGGCGGATTTTGTGCAGATGGACAATGTCGGCTGCGCTGATCACTTGTTAGGCTTGATTGATCAGCCCCGCAGTTCTTTCATCGTCAGCATCTTATTCTGCTTTGGGTCCCAGACTTTCATTTGGAGGCAGGCGTAGATGTCTCGGGGGCTGAGTGAGGTGGTTCTTGCGTTTTGGAAGGCTGCGAATGCTGCGTAGGCCTCGGGCAGGCGGTAAAAGGGGATCCTGGCATTGGTGTGGTGCACATGGTGGTAGCCGATATTGCCCGTGAACCAATGCATCACGCGGCTCATTTGCATGTAACTCGATGATTGCAGCGCGGCACCGATATAGGTCCAGGATTGTTGATCGGTAAATGTCGCCGTCGGGAAGTTGTGCTGGGCGTAAAACAGGTAGGAACCCATGGCGCTCGAAATGATCGCTGGCAAGAGAAAGGCCAAGAACATCGCCGTCCAACCCAAGGTCAGCACCAAGGTCACGCCCACTGCCACATGCATCACGAGGGCCACGGCCGAATCCCAGTGTTTGGAAGGGTTTCTGGTCAGTGACAGCAAGCACATTCCCCAAAGAAATGCAAACACATACCCCGCCGCGATCGTGATCGGGTGGCGCACCATCAGGTATTTGAACTGCTCGCGCTTGGACAGCGCCAGAAATTTATCCTTGGTCAAGATCGGAAACGAGCCGATGCTGGAGGTGTTCAGGTTGGAATTGTGCTTGTGGTGGTGGTCATGCGAGCGTTTCCAGATGCTCGGCGGATTGAGGGTGTACAAGCCAAAAAAGGTGAACAGGATGCGCGCAGGCAGCGAATCCTTGAATATCGTATGGTGCAGGTAATCGTGGTAAATTGTGAAGAGACGCAAAAGCAGCAGGCTCGTGAGCAGGCTGCAAGGGATGCGGATGGCCAGTGACCACGGCGTGACCGCGCCTGCAAAACTCCCCAGCAAGAGCGCAACCGTCGACAGGGTGTACCACCAACTTTTGGCGCGGTCCTCCTCGGCAAAGGCCTTGGTGGCGACGATCAATTCCTTACCCTGTAGTGTGCTAGCCGCCATTTGCCTCCTTGTTGCGGCGATGTTTCCACCGCCTGTGTGACCACAACCATGTCTCGGGCATTTCCCGTATGTCCTTTTCCAATCTTTGGGTGAAGATCGCCACGATGGTCTCGGGATCGACCGCTGCCGGATTGGGCACGAGGTCTTCCAAGCTGATTTCGTAATAGCCTCGCCGCACCCGCTTCACGCCCGCATAGACAACGGGATAGTTCATCTTGTTGGCGATTTTGCCCGTGCCGGTGAATACCGCTGTGTCTTGGTTCAAAAAATCCATCCAATAGGCGTCCTGAGGTGACGGCGTCTGATCGGCAATAAAGGCCGTTGCCGTGACCTCGGCCTTGTCGCGGATCATGCCCCTGATAGCGCCCGCCATCGGATACAGGCCGTTGCCGAGGCGGCTCCGCATCTTGTAGACCAGCTTGTCAAAATACTTGTTGTGCAGCGGATGGTAGATCACGTAGAGCTTGTGCACAGGCTCGATCGCAAAGCGCGCGCCGCCCAGTTCCCAATTGCCCCAGTGGCCCATCGCGATGATGATGCTGCGCTTTTGCTGGAAATATTGCTCGAAGACCTCAAAATTCTTGAAGGTGAGGCGTTTGCGCAGCGTCTTGGGGCTGATGGAGAGGCTCTTGACCGTTTCCACGATCAGGTCGCAGAGGTAGCGGTAGTATTTGCGTTCGATGGATTGCAGTTCGGCCGCAGACTTTTCGGGGAATGAATTGCGCAGATTTTGCTGAACGACCTTCCTGCGATAACCTACCAAGTAGTAAAGGACCACGAACAGAAAATCCGACAATCTGTACAGCCACCAAAAGGGGAGGAATGAGATTCCGTAGATCAGCGGTGCAGCAAAATAATAGATGACGGCTTGCATACAGGCGCGAAGGTGGCGTTTTATTCTGTATTCCTTGCAGTAACGCGTCGCAATTATTGGCAATAGGCTTTTGATCAATGGATTATCGTTGGTGATTTTTTGGTAGTGGTCGGACCGATTGGCTTGAATGCAAAAGGCTTGCTGCCGCCACGGCCTAGCCTTAGCCAAGGTTTTGAAGCGCTAGGTTGTACCGCATTCACCGCCGAGCAGCCGCTGCCGCCACAAGTGAGATGCCTTTCAGTCTTGCATTTGCCCAAGTACCCAGCAGGTCCAGGTGCGGCAAAATTCCCATGGATGGGTCTGCTTGGAGGATCGCATCGAGTGCTAGAAAGGCGTTTTTCTCTTCCGGTGCCGACTTGCAGCTGAGCAGGTCGGCAAATGCCTGTGCGATCGGGTTGTGGGCCGCCGCTTTGCCGATTTTGAGGAGTGGTCGCAGCGCTTTTTCCAGGCTTTCATGGTCGTGCAGCTCGTAGTCTGTGACCCAGCGCACGGCGCTGATCACACCCTGCAGGCTGGGCGAGGCTTGGTGCCCGGTAACATTCTCCAAGAGTGTGGCCCATTCATGAATCTGCTGCCAGCGTTCGCAGACAAATAGTGTGACGATCGCATTGGAGAGCAGGCTCAGGCGGATGAGTTGATTGATCGATTGCTGGAATTTTTTGAGTCCTGATTGGATGTCGGGCACGAGCGCGATGGCAAGCGCCCATTCACCGCGCTCAGCAAGAAAGCGGAGCTCGAGGTTGTAAATGCGCAGGCTCTCGACGGGGCGTAGGCTCGTCGAGCCCTCTAACATGCGTTTTAATTTGGCGATGGATTTGCGCACGACGGCCACCTCTTCGGTCTTGGTGGCGCTTTCTGCGAATGTGAGCAAGGTGCGAAAATAGCGTTCTTCCTCCAGCCTGATGCGTTCTGGGAGCGACTCCCAAGTCTCGATCAAATGCTTGCAGGCATTGTAATAGGCCGTTTCGGAGCCATGAATCAAGGCGTGGTGGGAGAGCAGGTAATAATACAGCACCCGCGCATCAAAGGCCAGAGATTGCGGATCGGGATATTTCGTTTGCACCTCATGCAGCAGGGCATCAGCCTCCCCTTTGTGGTCCAGGCCCGCGATGCTGTTTTGCGGCAGCAGGCAGAGCATGCTGTCTTGCAACTCTACCAGTTCGATTTCCTCGCTGATTTTGCGCAGGAGTACTTTTTGGGTATCGAGCAAACGCTGCAGCCGCTGCTTGAGGTCCGGGCCGGCAAATTGCCGCTCCAGCCGCAGCAGCCAAGTCACTGCTTGCTGCGCATAGCCAGGCAGGTCCAGCCGGTCTGCATGGCGCAAGGCGGCCTTGACCGTTCGCTTGCAAGCATCGATCATTTTTCGCCTGAACAACACATCGACCTCATTGAATCGCCGCGCAAACTCGAGTTGGATCGATTTGCCTTGGTCGTGGTCGCTGAGCGCATCCAAAATCTGTTGTTGCAGCCGCGTGCGCACGACATTCAACTGCTTCAGGAAGGATTCCCCCGCAAATTCCCTTGCGATGTCTGATTCCAGCCAGACGCCTTGCTTTTGCAAATATTCAAACAGGCGCAGCGTCACAGTTTGCTTGCCGCCGCCGCCAGCCATTGCAAAGAGTTTGAAATAGCGCTTTTCACTCTGGCTCATCGATAGAATGAGCGCGACAAGCTCGGCGCCAGATTTATTTTCGCTCACTTGAAAAGTATAAATAAATGCTCAATAAGCTCTTAATTAAGCACAAAAGTTTGGTCTTCACACATTGGGACTGTATAATTTCAGCTGCGGCGATTGCCTATCAAAACACCGAAAAAGCTACCTTTATCACCGTCGTCAAAATGGAATCTAAAATGAAGTGTCGTTGGCCTGTTTTGCTGTGGTTGTGTGTCGGGTTAATGGGAACCTTGATGTGGGGTTGCAAGCCCACTGCCGCAACACCTCCAAAGGCCGAGGTCTGCATACGGCTTGCCAATGGCGAACTCAAATGCGCAGCAATCGGCGGGGACTCGCTATTGCTGTTGGAGCCCACGGCGCAAGGCCCGCAAATGAGCAGGCAATCCGCCAAGGGTTTGTTGGCGGCAAGCCAACAAGGCACTCGCACAGCCGCCGCCGCCTTGGCAGAGGACTTGAAACAAACCCAAGCGACATTTACCTTCGATCCCAAAACCGAACAAATCGAGTGGGCAGGGGATCAGTTGATTGTCGGGGCAGAAGGGGGCAAGCTCCCCAAACGCATTTACAACACCGCTGACGCCATGAGCGTGATGCTCCTGCAGCCCGATCCATCGGGTTCCGTGATTGGGGCCATCTTGGGCAATGCGCATTGTGACTCCTTTTTTGATGTCGGTGCTTTGGTCGATTCATTGAGCATTCTTCAAAGGGAGCCACTTTTTGTCGTGTTTTCTGAATTCGACGGCGTCTATTATGCAGGAGCAGCCGATGCCGCGGTCGGAGGTGGGCTCACCATCATCATCGTCGATCCTGCGATCATTGAAAACGATTGGCATGTTGCATCGGGTTTGCGGCTTGACCGTGATTTTGGGTGGGATGAGTGGAGCACAGGGCGCACAGGCATGGCTGCCCCCAAATCGACCCCTTTCTTTATTCCGATCGCGCAGACGCGACCTGACTACAGCAACGCTAGCGGCGTGACGCATGTATTGAGCGGTTCCAGCAGCGCCGATGGAGACCTTGTGCGCCGACAGTACGCTGGTTTTGGAATTGAGAATTTCGAATTGCTCTGCAAAATCGACCCTGATGTCGACATCGAACTCTGCGACAGCGCCTTTCACTTCTGGCAAAATGGCCGTTTGGTGCAGCAAATCCCGCAATTCCCCTGTGCGATCGGCATTCGCAGGTTCAAGGGAACCGAGATTTATAAATACAACAAATGTGAGTGGCGCGCGCCTGTGGGCTTGCCTTGCAGTCGCCTAGACGCCCTGCCCTTCCGCTAAAATACTTCATTTATGACGCCCTCAAATCGTGCTGAATCAGCGCGAAGGAGAGGCATGTACCTACCTGTTCCATGAATTTAATCACTATTCAATCTTGATATTATGAAACTGAAAAAACTCAAAATCACTTCCGCTTTACTGCTTGCAGGTATGCTGAGCGCAAATCTCCTCCCAGCGCAGTCTTGGCTCAAAACGGGCAATTCCGGCGTCTTGGCGACCGATTACATCGGCACTCAAAACCTCGTACCGCTCAACTTCAAGGTGAATTCGCAGAATGCTGGTTCGATAGTGCCTTATGGTGCAACCTTTTTGGGGCACCTTGCGGGAATTTCCAATTCTGGCGGCATTAATACTGGCTTTGGATCTCAGTCGATGTTTTTGAACTCGTCAGGCTATGGAAATACTGCGCATGGATTTAGTACCCTGCGAAACAATTCATCAGGCCTCTTCAACGTTGCCGTGGGACATTATGCCCTTGTGGAAAACACAACTGCCTCCTACAATGTCGGCATTGGGGCCAATGCCCTGTATCAAAATGGGGTTGGAGCTGCCAATACTGCTGTTGGCCATAATGCGCTGACATGGAATATAGAAGGCAATTACAATGCGGCCTTGGGCTATGCCGCTATGTATTATAACAATAATGGACATTGGAATGCCGCTTTCGGAGCCAATGCATTGTATCTGAACACGCGCGGAGAGTTTAACTCGGCCATGGGGCCATCCGCATTGAGCAACAATACCACCGGTTTGCGAAACGCTGGCTTGGGTTACAGTGCAAATACGAGCGTGGGAACGTTGAACTCGGCTACCGCGGTTGGCGAGCTTGCCATCGTCAATGCCAGCAGCAAGGTGCGTCTCGGTAGCCCCACAGTCATGGCCATCGAGGGGCAAGTTGCATACACTTTCCCCTCAGATGCTCGTTTCAAAACGAATGTTACCGAAGATGTGAAAGGGCTCGATTTTATCACCCGATTGCGCCCTGTGGTGTACAATTTCGATACCCGCAAATTCACTGAATTTCTCACGAAAAACATGACCGACAGCATGCGCAATATCCACATGTCAGATGTGGACTTTGCCCCCTCGACCGCGATTCGGCAGACAGGCTTCATCGCGCAAGAGGTGGAAAAAATTGCTCAAGAAATCGGCTACGACTTCAATGGCGTGCATGCCCCCGTTGATGCAAACGACAACTACAGCATCGCTTATTCGCAGTTTGTGATGCCGCTCGTGAAGTCGGTGCAAGAACTCAATGCCACCAATATTGCGCTGCAAGCACGTCTCGATGCCCAGGATGCATTGATCCAGAAACTCCTGGCGCAAAATGATGCCGCAATCGGGGCCAAAACGGATGCTCCATCCCTCAGCCAAAATGTCCCCAATCCAGCCCAAGGCGAGACCGTCATCAACTATTACCTCCCCGAAAGCATGGCATTTAACACCGGCAAATGCATGATCGCATTGCATGACGCCAACGGTCGCCGCCTCCAAACCATCCCCGCAAAACCAGGCAAAGGCAGCATCACCCTGCAACTCAGCAGCCTCGCAGATGGCATCTATTCCTATCAGTTGATCGTGAATGATGCAGTGGTCGCATCGCAGAAGCTGGTGGTGAGTAATTGACAATTGACAATTGACAATTGAAAATTGAAAATTGACAATTGACAATGGAATATGGCTACATGGCTTCTATGGCTTAATGGTCATTATGCGCTGCGCTCTTCTGGAAGTGCGCAGCTAGAAAGCCAAAAGGCATAATAATGAAAAATGGACGATGAACCACCAGGTTCATCGTCCATTATCCATTCTCAATTGTCCATTGTCAATTCCTAGCAACCACAACCTTCTTCACTGTCCTGAAGGTTTCGCTGGAAATCTGCAATTGGTAGACGCCATCTGCGAGATTGAGTCCATCGTAATAGACTTGCATGCGGTAGGCATCCACGAGTTTGCGCTGCTCCACGACCTGCCCGAGGGCATTGTAGAGGCGCAGGTCCACGTCTTGGTGTGCAGGAAGGCTGACGCTCAGGTAGAAGCTGCCGTTGTTCGGATTGGGCCAGAGGCCGAATTCATACCCAGCCATGCTGCTCACGGTGCCGACCAAGGTCACATCCACGGTTACGTTGACCACCAAGGTGCATCCGTGGGTGTCAGTAACGGTCACGGTATAGGTGCCGGCTGCAAGGCCAGTTTCGGTGTCGGTCGTGCCGCCAGAGCTCCACACGTAGGTATAAGGGGCGGTGCCGCCCGATGGCACAACCGTCGCAGTGCCGTCATTGGCTCCAGGGCTGGTTTCATTGGTGGAAGACGGCGTCGCGATCAATTCTGCGGGCTCATTTACCACACCAAACCCAGTCACTGTGCAGCCACTGGCATCGGTCACGGTCACAAAATACAAGGCTGGGCTGAGTCCTGTGATCTGCTGCGTGAGCACGCCCGTGCTCCAGTGGTAGGTGTAGGGCGCATTGCCACCGTTCGGATTGGCGGTGACGGTGCCATTGTTTTGCTGGTAGCAGCTCAGGTCATTGGGCACGACGACGACAGTCGGTTGGGAGAAGGCCTGCAAAGTCGTACTGATGGTCCCTGTGCAGCCGCTTTGGTCAGTGACCGTCACGGTAAACGTGCCGCCGCCCAAACCCGTGATGGCAGCTGTCGTTGCGCCATTGCTCCAGAGGTAGGTATAGCCTCCCGTGCCCGCAGTTGCGGCCGCGGTGATCGCGCCATTGTTTTGGCCGCAGCGCGCGTCGGTTTGGCTGGCAATAGCTGCTACAGGCGAGGTGGATGCATTGATCGTGACGCTGGCTACCGACAAACAATTGCTTTGGTCGGTGACGCTCACCGTGTAGATGCCTGCCGCCAAGTTGCTAATGCTAGCAGTCGTCGCACCATTGCTCCAGAGATAGTTAAGTGCGCCGTTGCCGCCCGTGGCGGTTGCCGTGGCAGCGCCATTACTCAGTCCGCAAGTGGTGTGCACGGTCGTGGAAATATTGGAGCTAGGTCCTGTGGAGTTGCTCACAGTCGCTACAGCAGTGCTTGTGCAACCGTTTTGGTCAGTGGCCGTCACAGTATAGGATCCGGCAGACAATCCGCTGATTGAGGCTCCTGATCCGCCATTGCTCCAAGCGTATGTAATGCTTCCTGTCCCACCGGTCGCCGTCGCTGTGGCGGTGCCAGTCGACGAACCACAAGCCGTAGGCGTAGTGCCTGAAATGCCGGCTGTCGGCCCTGCTTGGTTGTTGACCGTGAAGGTCGTTGTCGATGAGCAGCCTTGGCTATTGGTCGTGGTAACGGTATAGGGGCCAGCCGCCAAGGCAGTGATGGTCGCTGTCGTGCCGCCATTGCTCCATGCAAAGATGTAAGGTCCCGTGCCGCCAGTGGCGCTCGCCGTGATGGCGCCCGTCGGATTGCCGCAAGCTGCATGCGTGATGCTGGCGGTTGCGGTCGGCCCAGGTGTCACGGTGATGTAGTTTGTGCGGGTGAATGTATTACTGGATGCGCCCACGGTGACCGTGAGCGTGACCGTATAGGTACCCGGCGTTGTATAGGTATGCGAGGGATTGGCTTGTGTGCTTGTGCCTGCGTCACCAAATGTCCAGCTCCAACCCGTAGGCGTGCCTGCGCTTTGGTCTGTGAATGCGACGGGTGTACCGACGCAAACGGTGGTGCTGTTTGCAGCAAATGCTGCAACAGCACATGCAGGTGTATTGAAGGCCTGGGTGCCGTCGCTGCGGCTACCACTGCTGCCTTGCGAGGCGCTCACCCCGAGGCCACGCTTGGCAAATGCTTCCCAAATCAAGCAGGCATGCGATGCGCCGTATAGCATGGTGTCTGCGCGCAAGATGGCATTGCGGCCATCGACAAAGCCTGGGCTGCAAGGCTGTAGTTTGCAACCTTGGATCACCAGTTTCATAGCAATATTATTTCCACCCGTGCCATTGATCAGGTCGGGATCAAAGCCATATTGGTTGACCAATTGCCAGGTCATTTCCCAGAGCATATTGCACCAGAGGAAACCGATGCCGTGTGGGGAGGAAATAAGCGTGGTGTTGCTGATGTCACCGTAAGTGAAATCGTTTACCAGCATGTCGGTGGTATAGGGCGCTGGGCGAATACCAGTGCCATTGGTCGGTTGAAAGACGGCGTAGGTGCCGACACCGCGCACATCTGTGCCTACATCGGTCGGCTCCATGGTCATCATCAATCCAAACCAGTCACTCCAGCCCTCGCCCATCTGCTCAGCGTTGCTGAGGCAATTGCTATTGGCTGGACCGCCAGTGAGGCGGGTCGAGATGCCGTGGCCATACTCGTGGGCGATGATCATGTTGTCGAGGTCGCCGTCGCGGTCAAAGGCCGTGCCCGGGCTGCTCAGGCTCACGTTCACAGGCGCAGCAAGCTGTGCCTTGAGCAGGTTGCAATCGCTTTGGGAGATCATCACCGAGGGAATGTTGATCGTGGTCGACGTGCCACCCATTGCGATGGGCGATCCGGCGACATTGTTGCAGATGACGCAAGCGACTGCGCCAGCGTTTTGGGCATTTTGCACCTTGGCGACAAACGTGCAGGTGCCACGGTCGATGAGGGCAATCTTGCCGCTGAGCGCGCCGCCATTGGTGAGGGCATTGCAACCCAGTGTTGGACTGGCAGTGCCATCGCTCACGAGTACAAGGTTTTGGGTGATCGGAACGACAGGCAAGGCTGGTCCAAATTGCGCGGAGGTGCAATTGTAAGTGCCAGCCACCTGTGCAGGTGAGTTCACGACCATGTTGTTGGTCGTTTGGCCAGTCCAAAGATACATTTGCATGCGGCCGCTCGTACCCTCGGCTGGGGTCGAGAAATTGGCATTGTCCGTGCCGCTGCCATCCTGGCCATCTGCAATCACGTAGTCGTTGCCAGTGCCGCCCATGCCATAGTTGTTTTGTTGGAAATTGCCACCCGGTGCGTCAAAGCCATATTTGGCCCAGACGTCGTGCATCTTGTTGTTCCAATAGAATAGGTTGGTGACAGCAGCCGATTGGTAGGAGAGGGGGGCGCCATTCAGGTTGAGTGGAAAGTCAAAGTTCAGCGTCGCGCCGCCATCAGGTGATGTACCTGTGCCGTTGTTGCCGTTCACATCCTCCATGGCCCAGACATTGTTGCCACGGGTGATGGTGTACTCATTGCCGGTCGCACCATTGGTGTCATGCCATCCAAACGGGGAATAGGTGAGGTTCCAAGGTGCAGTCACATAGCTGCGCACACCGTGGTTGGGACTCTCGACAGGTTCTTTGAAGACGTTGTAGCTGTTGGGCGGAGGGGGAAGAAAGAGTGCAGGGGCGTCGTCTTGGCAGAACTCGCTGCGCACAGGCTTTTCATAGCTCAACGGGCCACCGTCGAAGTGGCAATGGGCGGTCCAGTCGAGTTGTTCCAGCACTTCGCCCGTGGTTGCATCCACCTTGAGGCTCCACCAATTGCTGCCCTTTGGTGGGAAAATATTGAGGTCCCAGGCCAATTTCAAGCTGCCATCGGCTGCTTGGAAATAGACGAGACGCACAGGAATCTGCTCTTGGCTTATGTTGCCGCCACTGTAGCGCTTCGCAAGATCGCTTGTGCCGAGGTCAAGTAACTCAGTGACGCCCTTGGCTGCCGTCCAGCCAAAATGACTGATTGCTGCGTCGATCGCTTGCTTTTGATTGAGGATAGGCGCTTTTGCATTCGCTTTGCCTTTTGCGCCCTTCACGGCATTGCACCACTCACTGACTTCCTTACCGTTTTGCGCAAAAGTCACCGACATCTCGGCACCATAGATGCCGATACCGTCTATGCTTTGGCGCAGATAAACGTTTTGAAATATACCGCCGTCTGTCGGTGTCACATCTGTCACAAGCAAGTGTGACATGTCTTGCCTGGACACGCCATACTTCTCGGCATGGTTTTGAAAGTAAGTCATTGCTGCGGCAGAATAATCTTGAGCCGTCAGCCGCAACGGCAACAAAGCCAACATCCCGACGATTGCCATCAGCATGCGTCCATGGGTACAATTCCGTGAGATATGCATCATTAACTAGATATGCGTTGATTTAAAAACCACCAAAAATCGATCATGAAGTTAAGCATTAGAATTGCATCTGCCACAGCCCCCAGAAGATTTGCGGTGAATGCGGAAAATGTGGAGGGCAACCATGTAATCCAATCGTTGAAAAAAAAGGAAATTTCAGAGGCTTGCTGGCTTACGCTCGGTATTTTATGGGTCAATTCAGCCAGATAAGCTGATTATTCCTTTGCCTCATGGAGACTGGGGGTTCGGAATCGACATGCAGGACTTTGAATACAGAAGCATATCATTGTCGCCGCCGCGACAATGGAACTCCGCCTTTCCGGCAATGAATCAGGCTTACATTCGTCTCAAGCCCAGCTGTACCGACTGAGGAAATCCTGATAGGCCGATCTGTGGCTTACAGGTGATGATTACCGCAAGGGCCTCAAGAGTGGCGTTCAAACAGGATCACAGCCATGAATGCCCCCTTGCACCCTGTTGGTCGCAAGGGAGGTCAGCATTTTAATCCAGCATCGATCGAGGATAGCGCCTCCAGGCTGCATTCGCTCATAATTTCTCACCCTTGACCAAAACTGAAGCCCTCAATGCTGCCACCTTGAGGTGTAAAAATTGCTGCCGGCGCTCATCCTTCATGAAGGATGCAAAGGCCGTATCATCGGGAAATGTAACCACATGCACTTCGTAGGGCATTTCTAGGGTTCCTTCGATCATCGCATCTTCTGCAGGGCGCATCCGCAACAACAATTCGCCGCCGTGCTCGGCGATGAGTGGGATCGCCATTGATTCAAACTCTTCAAAAACAGCAGCTTGGCCCGAGGCAATGTAGATCAACTGCGTAATGTAGATCATCGGCAAACGATGGTAATTAATGGATCGTTAATTGTAAAATTGGGCTGCCCACTTGCGGTACAGGATGATCGGCCCATCACCCTGTGCAAGTGCAGGTGGGTGAATGTAGGCCTTGTTGGTCCAGACTTTGAAGTCATCACTCACGTCGCGCTTGTATTCGCGGTAGTAACCGGCGAGTATGAAATGGTCGAGAATGGACTTTGGGACTAGGCGGAGCAGTGGATGAATTTTACTCGGATTGTAATCGAGCCGAACGCTCACAGCAATTCGGAGTTCGATCTCCTTGCCGTCAATCGGCATCGGGATCACAAAGTGGCGGCTGTGCAGGTCAAACTCCACAGCGCGCGCCTCCACGTAAGCATAGCCGAGGCCATATTCAAAGTAGTTGAACTCCGCGTGGATCTTTTTGCCGCCCTTGCCTACAAAGTTGGCGATGCGCGACATGCCGTTTTTGCCGAAAAGCACAGGCCCATCCGTGCGTGCCTCCTCAAAAATCTTGACTTCGTCATAACCGTGTACATGCCTAAAATGGCCGACATCCACACTGTTTTCGGCGATTTCCTGCGGATGGGAGGTAATGCGCCAGTTAGCGAATTGGGGAGTGGACCAGCCTGCCCACTCCAGGCTGGGGATTTCCCAAGTCGGTAGCTTACCCTCAGGATGGTGCCAAGCGAGCACCATGCCATTTTTCTCTTGAGTCGGCCAGGTTTTGATCTTGGCTTGGGGCGGCGCTTTGGTGCCATAGCCTGTCGCGACGCATTGCCCCGACTTGTCAAAACAGAATCCATGAAACGGGCACTTGATGGTTTCACCCTCAACCGTTCCGCCATAGGCAAAGTGGGCACCCATGTGGGCGCAATTGGCCTCGCAGAGCACTGCCTCACCCGATTGGGTGCGGTAGAGCACGACCTCTTGCCCACAAAATTGAAGAGGCTTGATCTCGCCGATACGCAGCTCGGCAGTCAAACCCACGGCATACCAACTGCTAGGAAAAGGCGGCAAATGCAGCACTTTGGCGGCGACTGACATGTGAATTGCAAATTTGGTGTTTCAAAACGCGACTACTTCGACCGAAGCTTACGGATGCGCCATTCGCTTGGATCACCAAACTAAACAAAATGTTGAAATGGGATTGCATCCCTTTCGCAAATCCGACAATTCTCTCAAAATTGGTTGTCAAACGCGTGTAGTTGGATCCCCAATCATTGTCGGGCGCCACCTGTTCGCCAAGCTCTTCCGCCAAATGTTACCTTTGAATCAGGTGTGCTATTTTTTGATGATTTCTCCATAGGTACGCCATTTCCCAGCTTCATCCCCATAGTCAAACATGTAAAAGACCTGCCCTGTGTTTGCGTCGATAGCAGTGAACTTTGCCCCATTGCCGACATGCTCAACAGAAAACTGTATGCTTTCATTGCCCATAAGGCGCGCCGGGGCACCGTAAGGCACCCACAAGCCGCTTGCATCCCCAAAATCAAGCATGAAATGCAGCTGTCCAGTCGTAGACTCTACGGCGTAAAAAGCACGTCCGTAGTGATATTTGAGTGCTGCAAATTGTAAGTTGTTGCTTCCTTTTTCCCGCAGCGGGCCGCCGTAGAGGCGCCACACGCCGGCAAATTCCCCATTGTCATTCATGTACCGCAGCTGTCCAGTGCTGCCGTCAAGCGCATAAAACGTCGTCGCGATGCTGTCGTTGAGCGTAGCATAGCGATAGGCTGTGGTTTGGGCGAGGCAGGGCTGAGCCATGTAAAACGAGCAGCAAACCAAGAAAACAGCGAGAAATTTGAGCATTTTAGGATCTGGATTTAATCAAAGGTAGCGATTTTCTGCGCGTGGATGCATTGCGCATTCATGCGATGGATGAACCACGCATTGCTAGGAAAGGGCCGCTCACAATCCCGATTCCTAAGGCTATCCCCCAAAAAAAGCGTCCCATTCACCAGAGAGTGAATGGGACGCGCCGAGGAATTGGCTTTTAGCCGCTTCCTGGATCAGATGACTTTGATTATTCTACGATGATGCGGCTCCAAGCATTGCCTTCAGCTGTTGCCACGCGCACGATGTACAGGCCGGGTGCGAGGTCCAATTGCAATGCTTGGCGCAAGCCACCGACTTGGTGGTAGACGCTGCGGCCGAGTTGGTCAGCAATCACGAGGTCAACAGTGTTGCTGCCGATACCTTGCACGTCTACCACAAACTGCCCATGGTTGGGGTTGGGATACACCATGACGTGACCAGCAAATGCATTTTCTACACCTACCAACACCGTGACGCTGTCGGTAATCGTGTCGGCACCGCAGCTATTGCTTGCGATCAAGGTCACGACGTAAGTGCCTGGCGTGGTATAAGTGTGGCTCGGGTTGCTGGCCGAGCTGGTGTTGCCATCGCCAAATGACCAAGCCAAAGTCGTGGCATTGGTGGAATTGTCGGTGAAGCTAAACGAAGGGCTGCTGCCGGCAATGGTGAAGCTAGCTGCTACCTGTGCCTGCAAGCTCACCAAAATGGTGTCATAAGCCATTTCATTGAGCGAGGTGTCGGTCACGATGACCGAATATGTGCCTGCTGCATTGACAGTGATTGTCTGCGTGGCAGCGCCTGTGCTCCACAGATAGGTGTCTCCGCTGTTCATGCTGCCGATGGTGAGGCTGTCGCCGACGCAGACAAGCGTGTCGGCGCCGACCATGGCCACTGGCAGGTATTTGATATCAGCAGTGTAGCGTGGCAGCAATTGATAACCAGTCGTATAAGGGCTGCTGGCGTCAAACTGGCCACCGAGACCGCATACATGAAAGCGCCCCACAGGTGCAGGCTGTGAATACAAGCTCACATCGGCATCGATGCGCACCTGAATCACATTCGTCCCGTCTGTCACGTCCACATTAAAACCTGCGCCTGTGCCTGTCCATTGCGCTGGGTTCACAAGCATTGCATTTTTGAAGATCGTCAGGTCGCTTTCTGTCGGCTCGGTGAGCGTGGTCACCAGGGTAGGAAGCTTGAGCATGCTGCCGGTGCTGATGAATACAATCGAATCCACATTGATTTGGGTCAATCCATTGAACTGAGACACGGTACCGAGCAGTTTCACGCTATCAGTTTCGGCGAGGGTATAGCCAAGATTGCCAGCACCCCTGAAAACGCCGATGCCGCCAGAACCATCGATGATGGTAAATTGCAGGCCGAGTGGGCGCATGTTCACGCCATAGACGACGCCATGCACCCAGCATTTGAGGCCGAGCGAGTCGGCGACGCCGAGG
>JANPHP010000412.1:0-9663 GCA_031424495.1 Bacteroidota bacterium
CTCGTGAGACAAGCAATCCATGCCCCACGATTCAATCCCCACTGCGCCAACAGCGGTAGCACATGATTCCGCCATTCTTCCCGAGATACTCGACCTCATCCCCCTTCCCAAACAACAAAATCGCAACCCAAAAATGCCCACCTACCAACTCTGAACTCCGAACTCCGAACTCTGAACTCTGAACTCTGAACTCTAAACTCTAAACCTAACAGCCCCCCAATTGTCAATTGTCAATTATCAATTTTCAATTCTCCCTACATCTGCCGAAATTTCCAATCATGAAACTGCATCCACTGCTGATCGTCGTATTGCTCGCCATGTTTTGGGCCTCCTGCCAAAGCCTCTACATCCCAAATGGCCCCAACGTGCCCCTCATGAGCCAAGGCGATGAGCTGCAAATCGGCCTCAACGTCGGCACCAACGGCTATGGCGCGCAAGTCGCCTACAGTCCCTACTACCACTGGGCGATCGCCGCGACCGGCAATACCTTTTCGCTGCGCGGCGGCCCTGGCTATACCCGCAATCAGATCTCTTTTGCCCATTTCAGCGGCGAGGCCGCCACTGGATACTACACGCGCCTGAGCAAACACGCCCGCCTGGAGCTACTCGGCGGCTACGGCGCCGGCAACACCGGCGCACCCGATGCGCTTAAGCAGCTCTACAACCGCTTTTTCATCCAACCCAGCGTCGGATTCAGCAGCGCCTTTTTGGATGCAGGGTTCACGCCCCGCGTCACATTCGTGAACCACACCAAAGACATCGTGAATGGCGGCATCGTCAAAATGAACGAGCAAGGCACCTTTTTTGAGCCGACAGTCACACTCCGCGCTGGCATGGAGGAATTCAAATTTCAAATGCAGGGCAGCCTCGCCTTCCCGATGGGCAAAGCGCCCTTCGCTTACCGCCGCTCATTTTTGAGTTTTGGGTTCCACCTCACCTTTGTCAAGGATTTCGAGAAATACAGGTAAGCGGGCTAGCTTCTATTTTCGTCCCTCAAAAATGCCGCATCAAACTCCGCCAAGAGTTTGGCCTGCCCCTCCGCATCTTGATACCGCCGCGAAAAGTGGATCGGCACAGCCTTTTTGACGCCGGCCTCGCGCAAGATCCTGCCTGAAGTGCCTGCCATGCTGTGGTGATTACGCTGAGCCATCTCGTGGTCGTCGACGCTGTAATAGGCCTCGATATAGACCTCGTCGGCATCGCGGCAGAGTGCCTTGATCCGCTCAAAATTGGGCTCCGTGGCGGCGTGGTCCATCACGTAGGCGACCTTAAAACCCTGCTCTTCCTCCAAATATTGAAACAAATCCTTGGCTGGGAGCAGCGCGTCGGCCTCGACGCCGATCATGCGGTCTGGGTCGTTTTGGGCGTAAGCCTCCTTGAGCGCCTGCATCCACTTGCCAGATTTGTAGGGGCAATTTTCAATAAGAATTTTGAGTTTGGGATAGCAGGCAAATCGGTAGGCGATGCAATCCACGCCATGGTCCAAGATCACCGCCGTCACCGCAAACACCTCGTTGCGGTAGATTTCGGGGCCTTGTAGGTCGGGCAATCGCTGCAATTGCCAAGTCGGTGGCGACAACAAATAACATTCCACACGGCCATCAGGATGCAACTCGCGCACCTCATAGCGCACAGCGGTTTCGTCATCTTGAATCAGATTCCAATGGTAGCCCAGCAGCTTGTGTTGCACATTGAGCGCGAGTCCGGCGGGGCCACACAGGACCACCTGCCGCCCGATCCCCAATTGGTGGCGCATCACATGGTCGAAGTGGATGAAATGGTCGATGTGCGTGTGGCTGATGAACAGCGCCGCCGTGTCGCGGGCGTCCTTCACACTCAAGTCGCTGGCAAATCCGCAGTCGCAGAGGTAGCTCAAGCTGTGATTTTCGACATTGAGTTGGAGGCAGACGTCTTCCTGGAGGCGGCTTTTGAGGGTTGCGTGGAACATGTTGCAAGATGGTGAATGCGTGGGGGAATGGTTGGGTTTTTGATCTCGTAGGCACGCGATGCATCGCGTACCTATGAGATCAAAACGTCATTTGGCTCGCGCGCAGTGCGTCACGAGCCTCCATCAGCGCGAAACCGAGCAAGTTTTCGCCGCGCCATGTGCTAGGGACCTCAATGCCGGGGGCCTCGGCGCTCAGGCCGATGCCCCAAATATTGTCGACAGGGCTGGCCTCGACCAGGACTTTGTCGCCGGTGCTGAGCAAAAAGCTCTTGAGGCGCGGGTCTTGCGCGAACTTGAGCACATTGCCCTCGCGCACAAAGGCATACTTGTGCGCATCCCATTTCCCCGAATCAAAATTGGCAACGCGGCGGCCCAGCTTTTTGGCCGTAGCAGGGCTGTCGGCGTTCAAAATTTGCTGCTCCATGGCGGCATCGCCAAAGAGCCGCGCCTTGCAAGCCATCATCCAATGTTCGGCAGAGTCGTAAGTCTTGCCTTCATGTGTGAACTTGCTCAGCCACCATTGGCTCAAGCAGCCCTTGCCGATGCGGCCGTCCTTCTCAGGCCGATGGCCCCAGAAAAAGAGGTAATCAACGTTTTTGGTTCGCAGCTCGCCTTGGAGCCAGGGAATGTCGTAGTGCATTGTGATGTGCCTCTATCTTTGTGTCATTTTGACGAAAAGATAAGTTTTCTGATGGAATATGGTACAGATGCGCGCGAACGGTCGGAAATTGAGGTGGAATGGTTTACGCTTGATTGCAGAAAACAATACATATTGCTAATTTTACACACATGGATCCCATCTATTTTACGAAACAGAACCTCGATGGGCAGCATGCCATCTACATTTCCAAGCCCATCGCCGCGCTGGGCAAATCGGGCGAGGCATTTGACGCAATTTGGAATTGCCACCCGACGGTATTTCACAAGGTCAAAATCTTGGGAAAGGAAGTGCCGGCGCCGCGTTGGCAGCAGGCCTACGGGAAAAATTACCGCTACACCGGCTCCGAAAACAATGCCTTGCCCATTCCCGACATGCTCGCGGGATTCTTGGAATGGTCCAACAAAAACATCGATCCCCGTCTCAATGGGCTCCTGCTTAATTGGTACGACGGCCGGCTCGAGCACTACATCGGCGCGCACCGCGACGACACGAGAGACTTGATATCCGGGAGTCCGATCGTCACGATTTCACTCGGCGAAGGGCGTGTGTTTCGCATGCGCCCCCACAAAGGAAAAGGATTTCAGGATTTCCCATTCCAAAATGGCCAAGTCATCGTCGTCCCCGCCGAAACCAATCAAGCTTGGACGCATGAAGTACCGCATTCAAAGACGCAATATGGAAGGAGGATTTCGGTGACTTTGAGGGCGTATTTGTGAGGGGGGCGAATGCAAGTGATTCTGCGGAAGCCTAGGCTTGCTTCGGATTATTTGAAATAAGCATCAATCTCAAGCCGGTGGCCCCAAGAAAAAGAGGTAATCAACGTTTTTGGTTCATAGCTCGCTTTGTATCCACGGAATGTCGCAGTGCATCGTGTTGCGTATTTATCTTTGTGTGATCTTTACACAAAAAATCGCTTGCATTATCCCGAACCGCAATACTCGCCGATAAACTGTTGGCGGAACTATACGACGCGAATTGCATATATGCTTTCCGATAGTTCCGATTGCGTTAAGGGCGCACATGGATTGGATTTGTCCAATGGATTTGCGATACTCGTGCCATGAAAAAAGCAGGGGAGACTTCATTTGGCAAGCGGCGCAGGGGAATGTGCTGCCAGGCAAACCAAAGTGCAGAAATTACTCTCGCATTTTCCAATGAATAATGGTGGACGAGATCAAGAAACATACGTTTAAACAAGATGCTGAACTTCAAATTGAAGTTGTACAACTATCTATACTCACGACCGTTCGCAAAGACTATTTGATCGCGCCACATCGCACCAATTTTTACCACATTTTTTTGTTAGAAAACTGCCATGCAACACACGTCGTAGACTTCGAAGCACACAAGGTAGAACCCTACTCATTGATGTTCATCAACAAAGATCGCGTGCATCAGTTTGACCCATTGCTAGACTATGACGGGCGCATCTTGATTTTCACAGATGACTTCTTCTGCAGGACCGAAAGCGATGCCACATTTTTGAGGGGCAGCATCTTGTTTAATGACCTTGCGGCAAAACCGACGATTCAGCTCAACCAAGCAGATTTTAGAAGATATTCCGAAATTTGCGATCATATTGCAGAGGAATTTAGCTCGCCGACCGACAATGCGAAACACACGCTGCTCAGAAACTTGCTGCACAATTTCTTGCTCCTTGCCGAAAGGGAAAAACGCAAGCAAGGCTACCCTGAGCTGAAAAAAAGTGCTGATCTTGATTATACAATATCGTTTCGCGACCTGCTAGAGCGCAATTATGTGCAAACAAAAGGTGTCAATGATTACGCACAAATCCTGTCAATCTCAGAAAAACGATTGGGGCAGGCAACGACCAAGGTTTTGGGGAAATCACCCAAAGAAATCATCCATGACCGCATCGTCTTGGAGGCAAAACGCCTTTTGGCCCACACCCATTTGTCGATCAAGGAAATCGGCCAGTCATTGGGATTTGATGATTCCGCCTATTTTGTGCGCTATTTCAAGAAAAATACAAACGCTACCCCAGTAGAATTCAGGGAATCTCAACGCTCAAAGTAGTCTTCCCAAAAGTACCATACAAAGGCCCATTTGTCCATTGTGCGGAGCATCGCCCAGCTTCATCTTTGTACCGTTCAATTGGTTATCTCATAAATTCTACGAAGATGGACAAGAATAAAGAAGCGTTGACCGCATTTTACAAAAAAGCGCTGACGGTAAATACTGAAACAACGCCGACTGCTGTTTTGACAGAAGTCTTGGCCGATGATTTCATTTCACACGGCTCCGTTGAGAGCAAAGGCAAGCCTGCCTTGATGGGACAGGTCGAATTCTTTTGGAAATTGATTCCTGACCTCAAGTGGGAGCCGCAAGACATCGCAAACGATGGCAACAAGTACGTTGTGCGCAGTTTGGTATCCGGCACGCCCAAGGGCGACTTCATGGGAACACCCACCGACGGTACCAAATCGTTCAAGATCATGTCGATCGATTTCCATACCGTGATCGATGGGAAACTCACCACCGTGCATCATTTGGAAGATTGGGGAACTGCAATGAAACAATTGAAATCATAACCTTGTGAACAATCAAGTAATTGAAATCACCTATTTTAAGCCCAAATCAACGATTTCGCAAGAAATTTTTGGGGCAACAAATATCCGCGTAGGCGAGGAATATGCGGCAAAACAAAAAGGTTTCATCAGCCGCGAAACGGGCGTAGATGCAGATGGGACCTGGGTAATCGTAGTGCATTGGAAATCTTTGGAGGATGCGGAAGCCTCAATGAAGAAATGGAGCAATGAAAAATCCGTAGATGACTTCAAGGAAATGATTGACCCAGCATCGTTCGCGATGGGTGTTTTTTCATCAAAGGCATTTCTTAAAAATTGACCCCTAAAATCAGAAACTTATGAGTAAAGCATTGGAGCCTAAGGCAGGCGACAAAAAATTTCAAATTATTGCCTATGTGTTAGGGGTTGCTCATTTGATTTTTGGAGCAACAAAACTCTTGGGACAAGGAAATCTGACCAAGGAGTTTACCGAAATATGGCAATTCCCATTGTGGTTTATGTATTTCGTTGGCGTAGCACAGGTATTGGGTGGTATTGCACTTTTCACTCGTCAATTGCGAATGCCAGCTTCGCTAGCAATGGCTTTAATCATGGTTGGTGCAATTGCAACCACGATTGTTTCAGGTCAAGTTGTCAATGTAATTATTTGTGCAATTGTATTGGTTCTTTGCCTTCTCACATTTGTTTCGCGCCTCAAAGACTTGGCCATAGAATTGGCCATAGAACAAGGTTATTCAAAACAATGAGCGTATCGAGTTTGTAGGAATTGCAAAATTTGAACACTTTTAAAGTTCATGGATTCTCCACCAACACTAATATTGTATCATCTCCCCCCTTCGATGGCTGCCAACATTTCCCTGGCTACGCCATACGTGGGCAATCTCCGCCAAAGGTGTTCCAGAAAGCATCACGATTATTTTCCTCATCAGAGCATTGGTCGAAATCCAAACGATCATCACAACGCTCGTGATGGGAAATCTGTCGATCATGATTTTGATGCCATTGGTATTGCTTGTGGATGAAATCATGATTATCAAGACCCTGGTTGGTATCATTCAAAAACGTGATGCCGCAAAGTGAAAAGCATAAGTTTGATTTTCCCAATCTTGTTTGCGACCATCGTGCATCTACATGCGCAAACTCATCAATTCACCCTGGAAAGCGATATGGAATACATCGAGATAGCCAAATTCAAATTGACGGAAGGAATTGAAGTTGAGCAATTCATTGAAGCAGAAAAATTGGTACGAAGTGGCCTCATTCAATCCCAAGCAGGATTTATCAGCCGAGAATTGAGCATGGACAATGATCACAATTGGCTGATGGAAATGCACTTCACAACCAAAGAAAATATGGATCACTGGTTCGTATCCTTGAAAAAAGACCCAACGATGAAAGTGCTTGGTTCAATGATTGACTTCGACACTGTCCGCATGGAATTCTTTACGAAACAGATTTAGAAATTAAGAAAAGAAGGATGTCAGCCTACGCTGGAGCCCAATGTTGTACATGATCATTCAACGTAAGTAAAATGGAAACCAAAGGTCAATATATTGAAGCGGTTCGTTTCAAATTGAAAGCAGAAGTCACGCTCGAACAGTTTCTCAAAGCCGAAAATGACATTCGCTTGGGTGCAATCCAAACACAAGCTGGCTATCAAGGCAGGGACGTCTATCAAGATTCAGATGGTACTTGGCTGATTATCATTCGGTGGGACGACAAGGCGTCTGCCGAAGCATGGACTCCAATTTTCAAGACACTCAAAGAAGGTCAAGCCTTTGGTGGACTCATGGATTTCTCAAGCGCAAGACAGGAGCACTATATCTTGGTGAAGCCCTGATCACAATCGGTGGCAGACCCTTGAAAAGTTCCCTGTTTCCCAACAGGGAACTTTTTGATTTTCCAGAAAAGCACTTGAAATGATGGCCCTGCTAAAGCCTGCGCCAAGGACGATGCGAGCAAGCGATCGAGCTGCTGAGCTGAAAAATCCGCCACGCCGCGAACGGCTTTGGGTCAAACCGAGAAACCTATTGATAAGGGTTCATGAAAATTCATTCCCAAGGATAATTATCAGATTAGCGCTGCATCCATAGAATCTACGCTACTTTGATGCCAACCAAAGATTCCACTACCTGCCCCAAAGGTCAAGTCAAACTCCACCCCTAATCAAATCCCACCACCATCAGTAGGCTGCTGCTGCGTCCCGGGCGTGCTAAAATTCCCAGCGCTACCGCCGCCGCCGCCAAAGCTGAAGCCTACGCGGCCCTTGCCAGTGCCGGCGATCTCGTCGTTGTCTTTCTCAAATTCGAGCACATCGGCGAGGATGAGGCTGTGCATCATGTCGGGCTCGCGCTGCGACTCGGGCATGCTTGCGAGGCGCAAGTGCTGATTTTTCACGGCTTCCTCGACCACTTTGCGCACGGTGCGCGCATTGCCAAAGAACTTGTCTTTGCGGTCGTAGCGGAAGGCGAAGTATTTGCGCAGATGCGCCTCGGCGGCGATGTCGGGGGTGAGCTGCGATTTTTTGAGCATTTGGATGCAGATCTCCCAAAGGTCTGCCGGACTGTAATCCTCAAAGTTGAAGACCTTGTCGAAACGTGACTTGAGCCCGGGATTGGCCTCTAGGAAGCTCTTCATTTGGTCGGGATAACCAGCAGCGATCACGATGAATTCGCCGCGCTTGTCTTCCATGCGCTTGAGGATGGTCTCCACAGCCTCCTTGCCAAAGTCGTTGCCGCCGGAGGCGGTCAAGGCATAAGCCTCATCGATGAAAAGCACGCCCCCTTTTGCAAGGTCGAGCTTCTCGGTCGTTCGGATCGCCGTCTGCCCGATATAGCCACCGACCAATCCTGCCCGGTCCACCTCCACGATATGGCCACGCTCCAAAATGCCGAGCGCCTTGAAGATCTTGGCGAGGATGCGGGCCACTGTCGTCTTGCCAGTACCCGGATTGCCCGCAAAGACGGAGTGCAAGGAGAATGTATTCAATACATCCTTGCCGATCTCGCGGTAAAATTTCACGAGTTTCACCAACTCGTTGATCTCATTTTTCACGCTGCCCATGCCGATCATGGCATTGAGCTCGACCATAGCGTCTTGCAGCAATGCGTGGTCGATCGGGATGTCGGCGAGGGTCTTGTGCTCCTCGCCATAGATTTTGCGCACGTCTTCGGCCCTGATCAGGCTCAGGTCCTCCTCGGTGAGGTTCGCGAGCTCGATGCCGGAGCTCATCACGCGCAGGCCCATGTTCATCTTGGCCTCGTCGATGATGCCATTCACGAGTCGGGCGTTGCCAAATGTCCTGTCGCGGTTGCGGTAGGCCTCCACGAGCTTTTCATAAATGACGGTTTTGGCCTCCTCGGTGAGCTTGACGGCACGCTTCTCGGTCGAGTAAAGCGCGATTTGCAACAAGTCTTGGGGTAGGTAATCGGGGAAGTCGTAGTACATGTTGAAGCGCGACTTGAGCCCCGGATTGCTCTCGAGGAAGGTGCGCATCTCCTCGGGGTAGCCCGCCACCAAAATGGCGATGCCATGGGTACCCTCCGACATTTCCTTGATCAAAATCTCGATCACCTCCCGGCCATAGTCCTTGCCATCGTCTTTGGAGCGGGCGAGCGAATAGGCCTCATCGATGAAAAGAATGCCGCCTGCGGCTTTCTTGATCGCTTCTTTCACCTTGGGGGCTGTCTGCCCGATGAATTCGCCGACGAGGTCGGCGCGGTCCACCTCATGCACATGCCCTTTAGTGAGCAGGCCCATCTTGAGGTAAATCTGCCCGAGCATTTTGGCAACGGTCGTCTTGCCCGTGCCCGGATTGCCCATGAAGACGGCGTGCAGGCTGATGCGTTGCGGATCCTCAAAGCCCTTTTCTGCGCGCAGGCGCAAGAAATTGAGGTATTGGGTGTATTCGCGGAGTTTTTTCTTGATGGATTCGAGGCCGATGAGGGCGTCTAGCTCCTTCATCAGGTCTTCGAGCGAGGCCTCTTTGGGTGCATTTGAAGGCATGGTTGGTGCACTCGTGGGCGCGAGCAAGACCTGCGTTTCGCCCTCAGTATAACCTGCCCCGACTTCAAACGGAACCACGGCCACCAACTGCTCCATGAAGACGATCTCCAAGGTATAGGTGTCGTTGTACCAAGTGCCGCGGGTGTCGCTGCCCCAACCCGAGCAAATCTCGATCGTTTCCTGGGTCTGCCGCACGGTTACGAGCTCCTCTGTGCGGCCCTTGAGTTGCCGCGCATCGTTGTAGAAGTTGAAAACGACCTCGCAGGTCCAGTCTTCGTCCCTGATCTGATTGGTGAGCGTGAGCTCTCCCCATGAATAGCGCGTATCGGTCTGGTCAAATTTGGTGTAGTACTTGCGCGCGGCTTGGGCTGGCAACACGTTAGGACCCTCAAACAGACGCAGTGACTTGAGCAGGAAGTAGGGATTGTTGTTGAATGCGACCGGGCCACGGCTCTCGACATGAAACTTGGTCTCGCCGACGACCTTGCCATCGAGCGAAG
>JANPHP010000413.1:0-2715 GCA_031424495.1 Bacteroidota bacterium
GATGGCGGCCTCGTTGTAGGTGGCGCAGACCCAGAGTGAGATGGCATTGGTTTGGATGAGGCTGATCTCGACGCCTGCGCGGGCGGCGCTGGTGAAGATTTTGTGGATTTGCGTGGCCTCCATGAAGCTGAAATCCAGCGGTTGTATGCGCAGCAATGCCTGATTTTTCTTGACGACGCGGATGCAGATATTGTCGTCTTGTGCGGTCGCACCGGCGTAGGAGATCACGGTACCGGGCAGGCTCGTGTCTTTGAAACACTTCACGTACAGCGGGATTCCTGCATTGCGGATGGGTTTGATGGTCTTGGGGTGGATGACGCTCGCGCCGTAAAAGGTCATCTCGACGGCACGCTCATAACTGAGCGCGTCGAGCTTCACGGTTTGCTGCTCGATGCGGGGGTCGCCGTTGAGGATGCCCTCAACGTCTTTCCAGACGGTGACGCTCTCGGCGCCCAGCCCCTGCGCAAAGATGGAGGCCGTGTAGTCGGAGCCTTCTCGGCCGAGCGTGGTGACCTTGCCCTCGGTGCTGCTGGCGATGAAGCCCTGGGTCACGACGACGCTGTGGTGCTCAAAGAGTGGCAAGACGATTTTTTGCAGGTTGTCATTGGTGAGGGACCAGATGACGCTGCCTTGGGTATAGGTGGCGTCGGTCTTGATGATCTCGCGGGCGTCGGTGAGGGCGACTTTGTGGCCGTCGTGGGCGAGGAAATGCGAGAGGATGCAGGCAGACAGCAGCTCGCCAAAGGCGACGATGCGGTCATAGGTGCGGTTGGGGAATTCATTCAATAGCAAAATGCCCCGGCATATCCGCTCGATCTCGGTGAAATAACCCTCGACTTGGGCACGCACCTCTGAGCGATCGGTCCCAAACAGGGCGTCGATGATGCCGAAATGGAAGCCTTTGATGCGCTCAAATTGCGCCCAGCTATCGACCTCGCGGCAGTCGCGGGCCAACCAAGCCAGTTTTTCCAAGTGGTTGGTGGTCTTGTCCATCGCCGAGATCACGACAACCAATCGCCCCTCGGGGAGAAAACTGCCGATGATACGGCTCACGTTACGCACGGAGTCGGCATCTTTGACCGAGGCACCGCCAAATTTCATCACACGCATGGTGCGAAGTTAATTGACAATTGAGAATTGACAATTGACAATTGACAATTGGGAACAGTGTGGTTGGGAGATTGAGAATAGCGCAGCTGTGAGATTGGGAATTGGGAATTGGGTGCTTCTGCTTTGGCGCAAGGTGGATGATGGCTGCTTGGTCAGTAGCATTGTAAGGATGAAAATTCCGTTTATCGGGGGAATTGGAGGGACAGGTCAAGAGTTTTGATTCGGAATTGAGTTGCGCGAGTTGTTTTGAGTGGCAACACTACGAAACTCTCACCATCCCCCTCCATTCCCAATGCGCCCTCAATTCTTCATTGCCTGCGGCGATCCCGATGCGGGATTCTCAATTAGCTTCGCTGAACTTGGGTTTCTCAATCAAACCACCGCCACGATTCCCTCCAATTCTCAATTTAGACACTAAAACATTTAATCCGCCAAGCCGTTGTACACTCGAGGCCAATCCGTTCCTGACTTGGAGCTGCGAAAAATCAGCTTGAACAACAAAGGGGCCTTTTCGTTATACGGTCAAAATAGATTAACTTGAGCCGCTTTGAATCTATCGAGTGTGCTTATCACATTATTTGAACATTAAAGACGCATGGCTGGAAAACCAGAAAATCAGAACAATTCCCAAGGCGGGAGAGGATTTCCGAAGGGTTCGGGAAATTTGTACTGGATTTACGCATTGATCCTCCTCTTTATCATCGTGGCAACCATCCTGTTTCCCACAGGTGGCAATACCAAGAAGATCGGGCCGAGCTATTTTGTCAACGAACTGATCCCCAAGGGTTATGTAGATAGCGTAGTCATCGTAAACAAGGAGGATTTTGAAATCTTCCTCACGAAAGATGCGCTTTTGCTCCCTGAATTCAAGGATCAATTTCCTGCATCGAGGTCAAACGAGTCTGTGCCGCAATTCTCCTTTACCGCAGGTGCTGCTGCCGAGTCCATCACCAACACTTGCGTGGCCCAGGACATCACAGTGACGCCCGTGAACAAGGCCGATTATTTGGGAACCGCCTTGTCGGTGCTCCTTCCACTCGGTTTATTGGTCGCGATTTGGATATTTTTCATGCGCCGCATGGGCGGAGGCGGTCCTGGTGGACAAATCTTCAACATCGGCAAGAGCAAGGCCTTGCTCTATGACAAGGAAAACAAAGTTGAAGTCACATTCAATGATGTGGCAGGACTGGAAGAGGCCAAGGAAGAGGTTGAGGAAGTCGTGGACTTCTTGCGAGACCCGGCCCGCTATACCCGCTTGGGCGGTCACATCCCTAAAGGTGTGCTGCTCGTGGGCCCTCCCGGTACCGGCAAAACCCTGCTTGCCAAGGCTGTCGCAGGTGAGGCAAAGGTGCCATTTTTCTCCCTGAGCGGCTCAGACTTCGTGGAGATGTTTGTCGGCGTCGGTGCAGCACGTGTGCGTGACTTGTTCAAGCAAGCCCGCGACAAAGCGCCTTGCATTGTCTTCATCGACGAAATCGACGCCATCGGCCGTGCCCGTGGACGCAACAACATGCAAGGCGGCAACGACGAGCGTGAAAATACCCTGAACCAACTTCTCGTCGAGATGGACGGATTCAGCAGCGATACAGGTGTGATCCTGATGGC
>JANPHP010000414.1:0-11419 GCA_031424495.1 Bacteroidota bacterium
TCGATCTTGAATTCGGTGGCATGAAACACCGGGTGGTTTGCCATCCAATCCATGTACCGCTGGGTGGCTTCCCAGGTGCCCGACACCGTACCATTCAGACCCTCTGGGGCGATGAGAATGCGGCCAAGTAGCTGCTCGGAGATGCAAAAAGCCTCCATCTCGTCGCGCAGTGCCTGAGGATCTGCCAATGGCACATAGTTATAATAGAGTAGCACCCTGTAGGGCCTCGTGTCGATCATCGATGTGGCGGATTCAAAATTCATGGAATGCAAAATTAGACAATTTTCAAATCTGAGCCATGATCTTGCTCAGATCTTGTCTACTACGCCTCGCTACCCTCTCTGATGCAACTGTGCTCTCCGGTCAATCGCGTTTCCCAACGCTCACTGCCCTCTAAAGGCATAGAAATTCCTAGCAAGGAGTTGCCTCATTGCCAAGTCTTATCAAAACCATTCCGTACCCATCGTTCGCCCGAGTAAGTGATATCCTGAAAGCGAAGAATCCCTAGCGGCCGAACTCATGACCATTTGGGACATACGTATTCTATATCAGCGCTTTGAGGGAGGGACTACCTTCGGCACAAAACGGCACGACTTACCCAGGCGTCTCAATGGACGCTTGGTTTTTGCGAAAAAAAGCGGTTCGTTCTCTTTCTATACAATTGGCGCAAATTTTACGAGTGCCTGCGCCACCATTAGGTCGTCGGTGTCATCTGTGTACTGCGAAGGGAAGATAGATTTAGGTGCAGCAACTTCTGTCAATCCGAAAATAAGCATACGCTTACGATCCCAGTATGGATGTGCAAAGGTCCACATTTCCATACGGAGTATCACAATCTTTTTTCCACGCAGTTCCAGGGCCATAAAGCCGATCGTGGATTTGCATTTGGATTGACCGCAGCATCAATGCTGCCAATTGTGTAGTTTTGCAAAATGATGCATTTGACTCCCAACGCCATTCAAAAAGGCCTCTTCGCGCTTTTTTTAGCCTTTTTTGTTGTCCATTTTGCTGCTGCGCAGGTGCAGCCGGCCGAGGCAGATACCACGCCACAGGGGGATGTCGTCCTGGCGGCCGCAACCGGAAGCGATGCTGCGCCACTGTATGCATTAGACTACATGGAGACTGGCAAGCACCTATTCAGCCTGCAGTCTCCTTATGAGGCTGTGCTGACCCATCTCTATTTCTTGAACAAAGACAACTACCATCCCGACTCTGCGGCGATGGCCCTCAATATTCAAAACCCTTTGAGCCCAAATGCCCAAGAAAAGGCGATCAAGCTCAAGCAATTTCTAGATGGCGCGGGCTATTTCATTGACATTGATGCTTTGCCCCATGACCCAGATTACCTAGACAGTGCAAGTCGGCAGCACCGGTTCACGCTGATTCCCTCAGAACCCGATATTTTTCTCTACAAAAAGGAGCGGGGCTGGGTCTATTCTTGGACCACCGTGGAGGCGATCGACAGGCTACATAAACGCATATACCCATTCGGCACCCTCAAATGGCTGCCGGATTGGAGCCAAAATCACTTTTTGGGCATGACCCTCTGGCAATTTTTCGGGATCATTCTGTTCATGCTCTTCAGTTTTTTGCTCCACAAGTTACTCACGAAGGTCATTGGCTCACTTTTGGAGTCCTTTTTGGCCAAGTTTGTCCACCGCAAGCGAGCATTGATTTTCTTTACGAAGGTCGCTAGACCTATCAGTTTGCTCATCCTGTTCATCGCACTGAATGCAGTTTTCCCCGTGTTGCAGTTTTCCTTGGAGATCAATCGTTGGGTTGTAACGGCCTTTCAGGTGATGATCCCAGTGTATGTGATGATGATCGCGATCCAAATAATCAACCTGGCTACGGTCTATTTCGAAGATCGTGCTGCTGAAACCAAGGGCAAATTTGACGATCAGCTCGTGCCGCTGGTGCGCAACGTGGGCAAGGCCATCGTCGTGGTGATAGCAGCGATTTTTGTACTCAATCGCATCCAAATCGACATCACGGCATTGATCGGAGGCGTCGCTTTTGGCACTTTGGCATTTGCACTTGCCGCGCAAGACACGATCAAAAATCTGTTTGGTTCGGTGGTCATTTTCCTAGATCGACCATTTCAGATCGGTGACTGGGTGATTATTGGAGACAATGAGGGGGTGGTCGAGGAAGTAAATGTGCGATCTACCCGCATTCGCACCTTTGCAAATTCTTTGATTTCGATCCCCAACGGGCAGATCGCCTCGGTGGCAATCAACAACATGGGTGCGCGTGTGTACAGGCGCTTCGTGACACGTGTGCGCCTGCATTACAGCACGCCACCCGCGCTCATTGAGCTTTACGTGGAGGGCTTGCGGGAGATTGTGCGCAACCATCCCGGCACGCGAAAGGATGCTTTTGAGATTCATTTTGATACGATGGGCGACGATTCTTTGCAGGTTTTGATCTATGTTTTCTTCGCAGTGCCCGATTGGACCCAAGAGCTTGAGGGGCGCCAAAGCCTTTTGTTGGCAGCATTGGAGCTCGCCAAGCGTTTAGGAGTGAGCTACGCATTTCCCAAGCAAGTCATCAATTTGAGCACGCATCCTCCGGTGGAGGTCAAGGAATTGGAACTCGACATTGCCAATGCGACAGCCGCCATGCGTGCATTCGTACTTGAATTCTCTGAACAACACGGTGCTACCAAGGTCCGTACCGAGCTTACCATCGGGGGTTCGGAGGTCGATTCTGATGCAGGACACCTCAGAGATTGATCAATCCTCTAGCCCGCGTCGATTTTTTTTGCCGAGCCAAATAGGCCCTTTTTTGAGGTAATTGATGAATTTTGACCACTCTGGGCAAAAAAGTAGCTATGAGGTGGTGTCGCAAAATCTTTTGTAGTATTTGGGAAAAAGCCCTATATTTGGACTAGAAGATAGGAAAATACAATTTTTCCGGCAGGGTTAACTCGTACCTGCCAGACATCTTGAGAAAGGTCAATGTCGCAGCTTTGTGGCCTTGGAATCTATTGATTTAGTATTCAAAAAATACAAATTCTTACATGCTCATTTTTTTTTTGATCAGCGTTCTAGCCATCGCTTGATTCACCCTTTTTTGAGAATCATGGAAGTTATGATTCTAAAGTTGTGCAATTCAATCAAATGCTACTTGGGAGGCCATTGAAGTGAATCTTAATCACCCAATCCATTTTGAGGTCAGCATCGATGGAATTCGGAAAGGGCAGGATAATGAAGGTGAATTGAAGTGGCATACTAATTTTAGTGCCCTTTATATTGGCGTCCCAAACCGGTCCGAAGATCAAAAATTGCCCGAAAAGGCATTGTTTTCTAACTTGGGTAGTGCACTGCTTGAAAAATGAGATTTGCTTTTTGTGAATCTCTTTTAGGATATTTGCGTTCAGAACTCGTGTATAGTATTCGGTAATCTTAAGTGTTGATTCTAAATTAAAGACCTCGGTTAGTTGTATAGCTTTGCTTGCTTTGCATTTGAGACCAATTCTGGCATTGAATTCGTGTGTATAGATTTTTGATATAGAGAACTTTTTGATTTAAATATTCGATCACCTCGAGCATCATATTATGGTGCTCGGCAAAGAATTTTGTTATGATACAAAGAGAACTTGTACCATGCGCTGCGTGTGGCAGTCACAACTATGATTTGTACCCAGTGCATCTAAATCGTTGGTTGCCACAAGATTACACATACTCGAAATGCAACGAATGCGATTTTGTGTATGTAAACCCTCGTCCATTGCCTGAAGAAGTGGAGGCAATTTATTCTGCCCACACAAATCCTTTTGACCAGGAGGAATATGAGGGAATGGATGTGGAGCGTGAAACATTGGACAGACTCGTCGCTCGCCTCAAGCAAGAATTGCCAAACGGGCACATGCTTGATATGGGTTGCGGACGCGGGGACTTCTTGAAAGTAGCTCAAGATCAGGGATATACAGTGGAGGGTTCAGACCTTTCAACCGCTCCAAGTCCCTATTCCGAGATTCCAATTTTTCAAGGTTTCCTCCAGGATGCCAATTTTGGTACGGAGCGATTTGACATCATCGTCACTAGAAATACGTTGGAGCACATCTTCGATCCCAATGAAGATTTGCGCGAACTCAACCGCATTTTGAAGCCCGGCGGCTTACTTTATGTCAAGGTTCCCCACGTAAAATATGAAGAAGGCTGGCGCTGCAAGGCATTTTTTGGGTTCAAATCCCTCTTCACGCCACCAGTGCATCTCAACCATTTTAGCACCAATACCCTATCCAAAATATTGGAGCGTAATGGGTTTGAAGTGATCTCTTGGGAGAGCGAAAAACCTTCAAAATCAACCAGTAAGCTTAAGAATGCAGTGCTCAATACTGGCTATGCCGCCATCGACGCGATGAAGGCTGTGTCCTTGGGAAAAGCATTTCCAAAGCCAGTTTTGTGTGTCTTGGTACGCAAGGTTGGTGTCCCAGCTTACGAGGCAACGATCAATGCGCCTTTGAGCGAGCCTTTGATGGAGCTCCAAAGCCAGATTGTCGCAAATGAACATGAAGATAGCAAGGTTCGTCAATTGACGGCCTAGTCAAAAATATATTAGGCATCGTTCTTTCAGCCTTTTTGCCAAGTGCTACTTGAAAGTTTGTGTAACAAATTTTCGTAATTGTAGTGCATTGATCGAATATTGGCAAATTATGGAATTAGGGCTCTGCGCCATCGAGCACGCTCGACGCCGGTTGCAGCTTCACCCTCGGGGATGTACGAGTTCTCTATATCTATACACCAATGAAACCGTGGGCTCCCCGCCCCGGTTTCATTATTTTAGGGGTATCGCATTCGTTTTCGCCCAATAAGCCATCTCCCGGCCCATTTGCAACAGCCCGAATCACCGACCATCTCCATCGAAGGCCAACTACCTACACTATTTTGAATGATTTGCGATCTGCGGGAAATGCAAGATCAGCGATCTACGATCGCCCAGCAGTGTACCGTATCTGATTGGTCTCAAAATCCGCAACCGTGAGCGCGACGCCCTGAGCCAAGTCGATTTTGTGGTGAAAGCCAAGCCCGTGGAGCTTGGCGACATCCAGCCACTTGCGAGGAGTGCCGTTCGGCTTGCTCGTGTCCCAAACGATCGCTCCCGCATAACCTACGGCCGCGCGGATCGTTTCCGCCAGTTCCAGAATGGAAACGTCTTCGCCTGTTCCCACATTCACAAATCCAGGCTCGTGAAAAGTCTCCATGAGGTGCACACAAGCCGCAGCCATGTCATCGACATGCAAAAATTCACGCTTGGGACTGCCGTCTCCCCAAAGGGTGACGGTGTCGCTTCCATTTTGCTTGGCTTCCCAAAACTTGCGTATCATCGCCGGCAATACATGGCTGCCCTGCAAATCATAGTTGTCGTTCGGGCCATAGAGATTGGTCGGCATCACCGAAATGAAGTTGTCGCCATACTGTGCACGGTAGGCGTCGCACATTTTGATGCCTGCAATTTTTGCGATTGCATAGGGCTCATTGGTGGGTTCCAGCAGGCCCGTCAGCAGATAATCCTCTTGGATCGGCTGTGGGGCCATTTTGGGGTAAATGCAAGACGAGCCCAAAAACATGAGTTTCTTCACGTGCGCAAGGTGGCTTTGGTGAATCACATTGTTTTGGATCATCAAGTTTTCATAGATGAATTCGCCGCGCAGGGAATTGTTGGCAAGGATGCCGCCCACCTTGGCAGCGGCCAAGAAGACGTAGTCGGGGTGCTCGGCTTGGAAAAATGCCGCGACCGCAGCTTGGTCGCAAAGATCCAGCTCATGGTGGGTGCGGGTCACAAAATTGCTGTAGCCCAGCGCCTGCAAGCGCCGAATGATGGCAGAACCGACCATGCCGCGATGGCCGGCCACATAGATCTTAGCCGATTTTTCCATGGAGCGCAAATTTTTCGGTTTCGATGAGGTCGTTTCTCATCATGATGGCCACCAATTCCTCTATGCCCACCTCGGCCTTCCAGCCGATTTCATGGTAGGCCTTGCTGGCATCGCCGATGAGCAAATCCACTTCTGCGGGCCTGAAGTAGCGTGGATCGATGACCACAATCGTCTTCCCAGTCTTGCGATCGACGCCGATTTCGTCAAGTCCTTCGCCTTCCCAGATGATTTGAAAACCTGCATGCTCGGCTGCCAATTCTACAAAATGGCGCACTGTATAACATTTGCCAGTGGCAATCACGTAGTCCTCTGCGTGCTCTTGCTGCAACATAAGCCACATGGCCTCGACATATTCCTTGGCATATCCCCAGTCGCGCTTGGCATCGAGGTTGCCCAGCTTGACCACATCGCGCAAGCCATATTTGATTTGGCTCAGGCACATCGTGATCTTGCGCGTCACAAAGGTCTTGCCCCTGCGCTCAGATTCGTGGTTGAAAAGAATGCCGTTGCAGGCATAAAGGCCGTAGGCCTCCCTGAAATTTTTCGTGATCCAGTAGGCGTAGATTTTCGCGGCTGCATAAGGGCTGCGCGGATAAAACGGCGTGGACTCAGTCTGTGGAATCTCCTGGACCTTGCCATACAATTCAGACGTCGAGGCTTGGTAAAAACGAGCCTGTGGGCAATGGTTCATCATCGCATCCAGGATGCGAAGCGTGCCGATGGCATCGACTTGGGCCGTGTACTCGGGCACCTCAAACGAGACTTGCACGTGGCTCTGCGCGGCAAGGTTGTAGATTTCATCGGGTTGCAGTGAGGAAAGCAACTTGTTGAGGTTGGCGCTATCGGTCATGTCGCCATGGTAGAGCTTGAGATTACGCCCAGCCGTCAAGTGATCAATCCGATCGGTGTTGAAATTGGAGGCCCGGCGGATGAGCCCGTGGACTTCGTAGCCTTTTTCCAGCAGCAGCTCCGTCAAAAAGGAGCCGTCTTGGCCAGTGATCCCAGTAATAAATGCTTTCTTCATCAATCAGTGAATGAACGCGCAAGTTACCACCGTCTGAGCAGATGCGCAAAACCCGTCTGTTCGCCATTGATGCAATACGAGCAGCCAAATTGGCGCGATCGCCCGCATAGCCCATTGTCCATTATCCATTGTCCATTGTCCATTGTTAGTTATCTTTGGTAATGCGATTTCCTGCTTTTTTGAAACCTGGCGACAAAGTCGCCATTGTGAGTCCGGCCCGCAAGATCAGTCCTGAGGAGGTCGCGCCAGCATTGGCTAGCCTGCAGGAGTGGGGATTGGTGCCTGTGCTCGGGACACATATATATAGTGTCGCAAACCAATATGCTGGCAGCGACGGTGATCGGACTGCGGACATGCAGCGCATGCTTGATGATCCCGAGATCAAAGCCATCCTGTGCAGCCGTGGTGGCTATGGCTGTCTGCGCATCGTCGACGCCATAGATTTCTCGGCGCTCAAAAAGTATCCCAAATGGCTGATCGGCTTTAGTGACCTCACCGCATTTTGCATCGCAGCCGCCAATGCGGGCAGTGCGACCATTCATGGCCCCATGGCCATCTCTTGGAATGGAAAAACGGCAGATGTGGCTTCGCGTGCCTATTTGCGCGCCTTGCTCATGGGGGAATTGCCCGCCTATTCCTACGCGCCTGCCTTGCCAGAGCGCCTGCGCACAGGCAAGGCCACAGGTCGGCTCATCGGTGGCAACCTCAGCATCCTGAGTCAGTTGATCGGCACGCCAGACAACTTTGACACCGACGGCTGCATCTTATTTATTGAGGACATCGACGAATACCTCTACCACATCGACCGCATGATGATCCACCTCAAGCGATCGGGCAAGCTCAAAAAACTTGCAGGTCTCATCGTCGGCGGATTTGCCGACTTGAAAGACAACGATGTGCCTTTTGGCAAAACGGTCGAAGAAATCGTGTTGGATGCCGTGGGCGAAGCTGATTTTCCGATCTGCTTCGGATTCCCTAGCGGGCACACGCCGCAAAATTATCCTTTGGTGCATGGCGCGACGGCAACGCTGAGCGTAAGCCACTCCCATGTCGAGCTCAAGATGGAGATGCATTGATGCTGCGCCAAGTTGTCGAAACAGAGGACGGCTCGCACTCGATTTTTGTGCCAGCACTCGACGAGCATTACCACAGTACCCATGGCGCTTTGCAGGAGAGTAGGCATGTCTTTTTGGAGGCAGGACTCAGGGCAATAGCAGCGCGCAAAAAAAGCATCGCCATCTTGGAAATCGGCTTGGGCACCGGCCTGAACGCCCTTCTGACGGCCTTGGCTGCGACCGAGTGGCAACTTGACATCGACTACTGCGCCATCGAGGCTTTCCCCTTAACGCCTGAGGAAATCTCGAGCCTGAATTATGCCGCAGTGATCGGCGGCGCTTTGGCGGAGGAATATTGGAAAGGCATCCACGGTGCGGCTTGGGAACATATTGCTGCGATTCATTCTGGATTTCGGCTGCAAAAACGCGCAGTCAGGTTGCAAGATTTTGAAATGGCTATGGAGGTGGATCTCATTTATTTTGATGCATTCGCCCCCGAAAAGCAGCCTGAGATGTGGGCCCCCGAAGTATTTGCAGTGATGTTTTCACTGCTGCAGCCCGGGGGGATGCTTGTGACCTACTGCGCAAAAGGGGCGGTGCGGCGGGCCATGCAGGCTGCAGGTTTTGCAGTCGAGCGGATTTCAGGCCCTCCCGGCAAGCGGGAAATGCTGCGGGCAAACAAGCCGTCCTAGATGCAACAGCAGCGTTGCGCCCTGTCACGCATTCCTCAATATTTCCGCATCCCTCATTTGCCGACGCACAATTCTCCCTAACTTGCGCCCATGAGTAGCCCTTCCATCAACGAGGCTGCCCGAAAGCAAATTCGGCAGTTTTTTACCCAGCTCACGCTGCTATTCATCGCATTCTTGGCGGGTATTCTTTTGTTCATGGTTTCCGTTTTGATCATGGCGGCCATGGGCGATCCCGCTTCCCAGGGGCTGGATACGGTTTTGCTCATCTCTGCGCCCCTGTCGAGCATGGGCTTGTTGCTGATTGCCCACCGTCTTTTCTTGGGTCGCATCAAGCGGGCACAGGGAGCCGAAAAGCTTTTTGAAAAAATGGATTCCTACCGCTCGGCCACCATGCTGCGCTTCATGTTGCTCGACGGAGCGGCATTCGTGCAATTGGGCGCCTTCATACTCACTGAAAATCGCATTTTCCTCGCCGTGGCCCTCGTCGTCGCCACCTTGTTCATGCTCTATCGCCCCACCTTGGAACGTTTCATCAAGGATATGACCTTGAGCGATGTGGAGGCGAAGGTGATGCGCGATCATGCGGTGAAATAAATTTCTCCGCTGTCATCAAAACTCAAGAAGGCATATTCCTCACTATCGGCGGCGGATTGATCAGAAGCGCGCGATCTCCACAGAAAATTCAAAGATAATTTCACCCATTCTGTACTGGATTTCGTATTTTTAGACGGATGAAAATCAAAGGCAACATTACGCACGTCCCACTTTCAGGGGGCTTTTGGGGCATCGAGGCAGACAATGGCCGCAAATTTCGGCCTGTTTCGCCGCTGGATACCCAATTTCAAGTCGAAGGCTTACACATTTCGGCTGAAGTCGAGCCCAGCCCGACCTTCTCAATTTTCATGTGGGGCACGGATGTAGAGGTAAAATCTATCCGCAAATCAAAAGTCTAACGCAGTAACATGGAACTGAAACTCATACATATTCTCGGCCCCGTCTTTGCGACTGTGGCCATGTTTTTCTATGGCAAAGCCATGGTCGACCGCGACCGAGGCCGCCAAGTGAATGTTTTCCCCGCCCTGATCATGATCGGCGGTTCCTTGATTTTTGGCTTTTTCACTGCGAATGGCACCCTGCTCGACCGAATATGCATGGTCTTGCTCGACATCGGAGTGGCCATGCTCATCGATTCCAGCTACCTCGCTCGGCACAAGGTGCATCCCAAAGTTTTTTGGGTGCCTGGTCTCTTGGCGGTCGTTATTTCGCTCACGATTTGGGGCACCGCTTGGTTATTCGGCTTGCGGATTTCCCAAGTTTCCAATCTCTGGCACAGCACGCATACCCACGAAGCTGCTTTGAGCACGGGCGAAGTCCTGATCGAGCTCGGCCCCGACGACAATATCGGTGAATTGGAAGGCCTGATGGAGGAATTTGGCGCCACTTATACACGCGCGTTTCCTGATGTGACAATGGAGGAAGATGGCGATCTCGCGCAGTTTTACCTCGTGGATGTAGCAGACGACAAGATCGATGCATTCCTCGCCGCTGCCCGCAAGGACAAAGAAAACATCGACGACGCCTCGGGCAACTTCGCCATGGGCTTGGATCCCGAGCCCAAAACCTATGACATTCCCTCTAATGCAGATGGAGGCTTTGTGGCCAATGATCCTGCCATTGCTAATCAGTGGTGGATGGATGCGATCACCGCCAATCAGACCCACAATTTGCTCAAAGACCTCAAGCCCAAGCGCAAAGCTATCGTCTCGATCATCGACACAGGTGTCGATGGCGGCCACGAAGATTTGAAATCCGTGTTTGGCAAGTCGCCCGGCAACAAGGATCCGCATGGACATGGCACGCACTGCGCGGGCTTGGCCGGTGCAGCTACCAACAACGACGTGGGCATGGCCTCCTACAATTGGGAAGGCCGATTTGTAGAGATCAGGGGCTATACTGCGCTCGGCAAAGATGGCCAAGGCGACGACTACACCGTGGCCAATGCGATGATACGCGCCGTCGATGGTGGGGCAGATGTCTTGTCGATGTCGCTGGGCGGCGGTGGACCTGCCCGCAAGGTGACGCGCGAAGCCGTCGACTATGCCCTGCGCAAAGGCTGTATCATCGTCGCCGCTGCTGGCAACGACTATGGCAGCGATGCCCGCAACCACAGCCCTGTCGGCGTGGATGGCATCATCGGCGTGGCAGCAGTCGGTCCCGACGGCCGCCGCACTGCATTCAGCAACATCAATACACAACTCGGCATGCCGATCGCTGCGCCTGGATTGGACATTTATTCCACCATGCCCGGCGGAATCTATCAGCCGATGAGTGGCACGAGCATGGCGACGCCGATCGTGGCTGGACTGGTGGGCGTGATGCGCTCCCTCAAGCCCGACTTGGACGCGAAAACGGCTTGGAAAATCCTCCGCGACACTGGGCGCGAAGGTCCCTCGGTCGGCGAAACAGGCCGCATCATCGAGCCGGCAGCTGCCATCTCGGCATTGCGCTAAGCATTCGATTTTTTCATTTGCCTCTTTTATTGCGGATATTTGCACAAAATTGTCCGTGATGAAAAGAATATTGCCCGTGCTCGCTTGGGTGTTGCTTGCAGCTGCTTGCAACAAACCCGCCGAGAGCCTCCAATCGCGCCTGCAAAAGGCCACCAAAATCGAGATCGATTTTCATGGAGCGGCATTTGATGCCACCAATCCGCTCGTACTCACCTCGCCCGCAGACATCGATAGCCTCAGCAAAATGGTCACCG
>JANPHP010000415.1:0-3900 GCA_031424495.1 Bacteroidota bacterium
CGCCAAATGTCCAAGACCAAGTCGTCGGGCCACCTGAAGTCAGGTCTTGGAAATTGTAGGCCAAGTTGATGCTTGTGAAGCTGAAGTTGCTGTTGGGCATCGGGCAGTTGAGCGTCACGTTTTGGCAGACGGTGTTGGAACCGCAAGGATTCGTGACCGTAAGGCAGACGGTATAGGTACCGCCTTGCGCATATACGTGCGTCGGATTTGCAACCGTGGAGGTTTGACCATCACCGAAATCCCACAAATAGCTAGTTGGGCTGCCCGTACTCGTGCTTGTGAAGTTCACAGTGAGTGCTGACATGGTGAGCGTGAAGCTCGCGGTTGCCGATGGGCAGCTCACTGTAATTGCAGTACAAGTCGTGTTGGATCCGCAAGTATTCGTAGAGGTCAAGCAGACAGTATAGGTACCCGATGTAGCATAGACGTGCGTTGGATTTTGCAACGTCGATGTATTGCCATCGCCAAAATCCCACAACCATGAAGTCGGGCCATTGGTCGTAGCATCTGTGAAGGCGACCGAAAGATTGGTCGGGATGCGCGTAAAGCCAGCGACTGGAGAATTGCAACCCGTGTTGATGGAGTTGCAAAGTGTGTCAGCACCGCAAACATTGGTGATGATGAGGCAAACTGTAAATGATCCGACTGTGGCATACACGTGGGTTGGATTTTGCAGCGTAGAGGTACCGCCATCGCCAAAATCCCATGCCCAAGTCGTGGGTGAATTGGTACTCAAGTCGGCAAAGTTTACGCTAAGGCCTGTCGTCACCGACGTCCAGTTCGCGACCGGAGGCACACAGCCTGCCACGGTGATAGAGGTGCACAAAGTATCGGCACCGCAGAGATTGCTCGCGATCAAACAGACGTTATAAGTTCCATTCACTGCATAAGTATGCGTTGGATTTTGCAAGGTCGATGTACCACCGTCGCCAAAATTCCAAGCCCAGCTTGTAGGGCTACCCGAACTCAAGTCGGCAAAAGTGACCACAAGGCCAGATGGAGCGTTTGCATAGTTGGCAATCACGGGCACACCCGAGCTGATGGACGCGTTGTGCGTGATTTGATCCACGCACGTCACGGTCCAAGCACTCATCGTGTCGATCAATGTCACGGTAAAGCTGCCGACCGTCCCATAGTTGTGAGCACCGTTCGTTACAAATTCCGAAGCCGAGCCGTCTCCATAATCCCAATTTGAAGTAGAGTCCAAAGCACCCAACCAATAAACTGCAAATGCATCTTGATTGTAGAAGCGGTCAAAAAGTATCGGCGATGAGGTATTGGTCCAAGCGACGTTTTGTCCGGTACAACCCGTAATGTTGGTCGGTGTGAAGCTTGCAGTTACGTCATAGGTCACGTGCGGAAAGAGCTCTATGTCGCAATCGAAAACACTACCAGCGAGCGTGACATTGTAGCTCCGCTCCCATGAAGGGATCGGCAATGGAAAGAATATCGAAGAAAGCCACTCCTGTTGTCCGCTGCCCAGGGTCCAATCGTTGATCACAAAAGCGACATCGATCCCCGTTTGGTTCTCGATGGTGATCACATAAGGTCCTGTGACCGTAACGGCAGGCGTGAAGTGAGCAAATTTCTGCAAAGTACCCAAGCCCAATGGCGTATGGGCAGAGTCGATCGTCACCGTATCCGAAGCCAAGGGCAAACCGGTCGGGGCCGAATCTACACCAGCTGCATACAGGTGACAGATAATGTCAACCGTCTGATTGGTCATGGAGTCGACAAAGGCAAAAAAGGTAAAGCCGTGAACGGTGATCGGCTGCGGTGCAGAAAACCACTGTCCCAGGGCAACGCCGCCATTCAGATCGACAAGCACCAGATTGGTTCCATCCTTGGCCAATGGGTAAAGCACCGTGTCTTGACCGCAAACCGAGGTGATCGAGAGTGGACCACCACCGTTTCCTGAGGTGCCATAGCGCGCACCTTGGCTCGATTGCCCAGGCGCGTTCATGTACACATGCTGGTTATTCGGCCGAATTTGCGGGCCTTGCGCGTGCAAAGCCCAAGTAAGTGATAACGATAAGAGCAGAAATAGGCTACGTAGTAGGTTCCTCATATCCTTGAATTATGTAAAAAACCTCCGGTTGGTTGAATTCTCAATTGAATGGGCCGGATCAAGCGGACAATTTACAATTTGTGAATGAATCTACCAAAGCTGCCAATCTCAGCCAAGCGCAAATGACGCCTCGCAGACCAGCCAAAACCCCAACGGTCGATAATCGATCCCGAATGGAAAGGAATATCGGTTGATGTGAGTGCCGGCCTGATTCTGCAGTTAATTTCGTGGGCGATCTGCGTCGCCTTACAACGCACTTTTTTTAAGAAAAACTCCTCGATCGAGGTATCGGCGATACCACCATCGAGGAGCTTAGCAGCGATGCGATTTCCCATCGCCCGCATGTTTGGAAGACTAGCGCTTGACAGAGCCAAACACCTTTTGCAACAGGTCGGTGACGCGAGCAGCCGGGTTGGTGCGGATCTTCTTTTCTTCGTCCTGAAGCTTCAGAAAGAGGCCGTCGAGCGCCTTGCCAGTGGTGTATTTTACCAAATCTGTCTCCACCTTGGTCACCAAAGGAATCTTGTTGTAAGTCGTCGTGATGTCGGTCCAGTGCTTGGTCGCATTGCAAGTATTGAGTGCATTGCTGATCACCGGAGTGAATTTTGCTGTGAGGGCAGGCGTGGTTTTGCCTTTGAAAAACTCTGTGGCTGCATTGTCAGGGCCATTGAGGATGTTGCGGGCATCGCTGAATGTCATCTGCTTGACGGCATCGACAAAGATTGGCTTGGCTTCGGCGGCTGCCTTTTCGGCGGAGCGGTTCATCGTCGTGACAAAATTGTCGACGAGATTGCCCATGCCCAACTGCCTGAGCTTGTCGGCGGCACGCTGTGCCTCGGCCGGAAACAAGATTTTGACCGCAGCATCGGCGAGATAGCCGTCGTTTTTGTTCAAAATACCGACCGCATTGCCCGTGCCGACTTCGAGGGCTTGCTTGAGCCCAGCGATGATATCGGTTTCGCTCAGTCCGGTGGTGGGGGTGTTGATCGAGTTTTCGATCGATTTCAAGGTATCGCAGCTCATCCAGCTCAGGGTGAGCACTGCAAACAAAACAAGTGTGTACTTTTTCATCTCGGTATCATGTATTTCAAAGTTCAAATGTAAGTCCTTTCAAAGATGATGCCGAATCTTTCGACGAACAAATCGATTCAGGCCATGGATGGAACTACTGTGCATCGAAAACGGCTGTCGCCTACGTGCGCAGGCTCGACGAGCCAGCGCCTGCGCGATCGCGCAGGCAAAAAACGCAAAAGGGCCTCTCGTGAAGAGAGGCCCCATTGACTAATCTATTGCTGCGGGCTTAGACCGCTGCCTTGTCCACGACGGCCTTGAAGGCATCGGCATGGTTCATGGCGAGGTCAGCAAGCACTTTGCGGTTCAGGGTCACCCCTGCTTTGCTCAGACCATTGATGAGGCGGCTGTAAGTCGTATTGTGAAGGCGCGCACCAGCGTTGATACGGGCGATCCACAATGCGCGAAAGAGGCGCTTCTTGGTTTTGCGGTCACGGTAGGCAAATGTCAAGCCTTTTTCGACTTGATTTTTGGCTACGGTCCACACGTTTTTCTTACGCCCGAAATAGCCTTTGGCCATTTTCAGGATTTTTTTCCTCCTTGCCTTGGAGGCGACTGCGTTTACACTACGTGGCATAGTCTAAATTTTTTGCGGCTCTGTAAGTGGGATCAAAATTTTCCGAATCCTCAGAATTTCAGAATCGGGTGGAACCCTAAATTCTGGTAATTCTGCAAATTCTGGTAATTCTGCTCCGTCTTGTCGGACTCACATCGCCAGGTTGAAAATAATTACATTACCAACAAATCCTTCATCTTCTTCA
>JANPHP010000416.1:0-12318 GCA_031424495.1 Bacteroidota bacterium
GACGACCCGATAGGCCGCAGGGCAAAAAAGGATGTTTTTCTTAGTAATAGCGATATGAGTGGCAAATTTGCGCTGCCCTGTGTGTGGGTATTCACGGCAGGCCTTCGGCCGATCCTCATAGATGCTGCATTTATTGTCTCCCTCCAAAAACGCACAGGGGCTAGTTTGAAGCACCATGTCTTGGTCCTCATCATAGCGCAGATATTTGGTCATGAACTTGCCTGGCGACAAGCCAAGGCGTCCCGAGATGCGCTCGACATCTTTGGAGGTAAATATCGGCGAGATCGACTTGCAGCAATTGGCGCAGTCTAGGCAGTCGAGCTTTGCAAAAACAGCCTCATCGGCCTCGATCACGCGCTGATCGAGATCCCGAGGAGGGTTCTTGCGGAGTCGGTCCAACAGCTTGTGCTGTGATTTCTTAGCTTTTTGGGCCTTTTCGAGTTCGGCCCTCAGGTCCATCATCTGTATTCGATCACGACGTCTGCGGTGAGCGGATGGCTCTGGCAGGTGAGGATATAACCTTCGTTGATTTCGGTATCACTGAGGCCCTCATCCTCCTCCATCTCGATCTTGCCGCTGTGGCGCAGGGCCCTGCAAGTACAACAGACGCCCATTTGGCAAGCGAACGGTGGGTCCATGCCTTCCCCGATAACGGCCTCCAAAATCGTCTGGCTATTCTTGACCAACACTTGCTTTTCCTTGCCGTCAAGGCGCACTGTGATCGTATAGTCGCCACGTTTGGCCTCGGCAGCCGCAGCTTTGGCAATTCCTTCTGCATCTGGCAAAGCAGCCGTGAAAATCTCACGGTGGATCGCATCTTTGGCCACGCCCAAAAACCCGAGCGCTGCTTGAGATTCCTCCATCATCGCTGCCGGTCCACATAGCCAATAGGATTTGGGAAGGTTGTCGGCATTCATCAGGTCTTGCACAATTCCCAAGACCACGTGGCGCATTGGCAATCCTTTCATTCCGAGCCAAGCGGCAGATGGTTCGCTTAAAATATGGATCACGCGCAGTCGGTCGGGCTGTGCATCGGCAAGTCCTTCCAATTCTTTGCTGAAGATGATCGAGGCCTCGTCGCGATTGCCATAGATCAATGATATTTTGCTATTCGGTTCGCCTGCGAGGATGCTTTTGATGATCGACATGAGCGGCGTGATGCCGCTGCCACCACCAAGCAAAATCAAATGACGCGCCTTGCTAGCGTCGGGTACGATGGCAAAATTGCCCATCGGAGGGAAAACCTCCACCACATCACCCGCCTTCAATTGGGTGTGGACAAATGTCGACATGCGCCCATTGTCTACACGCTTGACGGTCACTGCCAATTCAGCGTCGGTGATCGGGCTGGAGCACAGCGAATATGCCCTGCGAAGCGACTCGCCACCGACATCCATTTTGAGGGTGAGGTATTGGCCGGGCTTGTAGGCAAATGAGCCGTCGAGCGGCTTTTCGAAGACAATTGTACTTGCATCGGCGGTTTCCTTGACCACCCTAGCGACTTTCAAAGGTACAAACTTGCTCATCTGAGGCTTTTTTCTGTGCTTTTAAACCAAATGTTGAGGATTATTGTGGGCAATTTCCTCTAAAGGCTGCAAATATAGCTGAATATTCTATACCTGTTTGTGCATGCGCATCGCCCTCATCCATACACGTTTGCAATACAAAGGCGGGCTAGAATCCCGCTTGATTGCCTACATGCGCTACTTGCATGCCCATGGACATGCTGTGACTGTGTGCGTATGGCGGCGTGAGGCGGATGTACAAGTGCCCGATGGCGTGCAAGTAGAGCTTTTTAAGCTGCGTTGGCTGCCGAAGGTGTTTCGTGCTTGGTTTTTTGACCGGAAGTTGAATCGGTATTTTGCAGAAAATGCCTTTGACCTGCGCATTTCGCTGGGGCGCACGACGAGTCACGACGCGATGATCGTCGCCGGCAATCACCTTGGTTTTTTGGAAGCGATGGGGCGCAAGCCGCGCGGCATCGGCGACCGCCTGCAAATCCTGATGGACGGCAAAGCTTATGCGGCGCCGGGCGTGCTCTTGCCAGCCTCTGAGATGCTGCGCGAGCAGATGTTGGCCCACCACGTCGTCAATCCGGCCAAAATCCAAGTGCTTTACCCTCCCACCGACGGGCAGCGATTTCACCGAGGCCTCAAGGACCGCAAAGCAGAATTTCGAAAAAAGCACGGCTTTGCGGAGGGCAAGCGCACCTTTCTACTGATTTCCGCAAATCACATATTAAAAGGATTGCCGATCTTGATGAAGGTGTTCGCGCAGTTGCAGCACCTCCCGATCGAGCTGGTCGTCGCCGGCGGTGAAATTGTCGACTCTAGCCTCCCCAATGTGCGGCATATCGGCTTTGTGCGCGAAACAGAGGAACTGTATGCCGCTGGCGACTACTCGATCTTGGCGTCTCGCTACGATTCCTTTGGTCAGGTGGTGACCGAGTCACTGCTCTGCAACACGCCCGTGATCGTGAGCATGATGACCGGCGCCAAGGCCATCGTCGGCCCCGGCGAAGGCATCGTAGTCGACTCATTTGAAGTTGTAGATTGGAAAGCAGCCGTCTTGAAGGCATTGGAAACGACATTCGACATTGATCCCGAGCTGGCAGCGCATCACGGATTGCTCTTTGAGGACCACATGCAAAAACTGCTCAGTTGTGCAGGTGCTGGGTCCGTTTGAGGGGGTTTTCGGGGGAATGCGAGACAGGAAACGGCAGAAATCCTTATCTTTGAACAAAGAATTTTGCACCAATGTCAGATTTTAAGCCCTACCTCCAAAGCGCCCACATCGAAGGCTACAAGTCCATCGTCAGTTGCGACGTGACCTTCAAACCGGGCCTGAATATCATTATTGGGAAGAACGGGACGGGGAAGACTAATTTGTTGGAGGGGATGAGGATGGGATTGCAGGCAGATGCAGATGCGCTATCCTATGAGCCAATGTTGCAAATTCGGCTCATTTTCGAGGATACTATTGATCATCGGGGCGCGCCCTATGGTATCATTGTCAAGCGCCCGGACTTTTCCATGGAAGAAGATGAAGCAGAACCAGGGGACGCCTCCTTCAAAGACTACAATGAAGATAAACACAAAATAGAATTCTTCGCTGGGGGTGAAATCTATGACTTATTGAAGGATGAGTTTCCCGTAGATCTAGAAACTCAATTGATTCCCTTTGAGATACCCAAATTGATCCCGCTGTTGAATGACCGTGAATCAGGTTGGAATATTGAAGGCAAGCGGGCTATCCCTCAACGATCAAAAACGCAACCCATCAGAGTTTTCAAGATATTACTTTCGCATGTTGCAGCTTCGCTATCAAAAAAGTTGAATGGAAACCCTCCGTTGGAATGCGATAAAATCATCGTGCAAGAATTGCGCGATTTTGCAAAATCCGTTCTTCCATTGGTTAGGCAATGTTCACCGATTACCAATATATCGGTCTCTCCTGGGCAAATCGATTCAGGGCAGTTGGCGAATCAACTTATCGTTCGTGGATACAGGCTAATTTTCGAAATAAATGGTAGGTTTCATTCCTATGATCAATTGTCAGATGGTACTAAGAGGGTTTTGCTAATAGCTTGTGAATTAGCAAAATTCCCGAATAGAAATGAGTACTTGATGGATGCATATGCCAGCGCCTTCCTCCTCGAAGAACCTGAACTCGGCATCCACCCCCATCAGCTCCACAAGCTGATGAATTTCTTGAAAGAGCAAGCAGAACAAAAGCAGATCATCATCACTACGCATTCGCCGCAAGTTTTGGATATTCTGAACCAAGACGAGCTTGACCACATAATCATTGCTGAATTTGATCCAGAAAAAGGATCAACATTCCGCCACTTGACCGAAAAAGAACTTAAGAAGGCGCGATTCATCATGAAGGAAGAGCCACTTTCACACTATTGGCGATATTCAGACCTTGACAGAAATCCAATTCTGATATGAAGCGGATCGGGTTTGTAGGAGAGAATGAAAATGACGTCAAGTCTATCGCTGCATTGTTGAGGAAACGATTTTCAATGGATATGGAGTTCTTCGTTCTCCTTTTTGACGTAAACGGTAACTCGTTGGATAACACAGACTTCAAAAATAGGTTTCGAAGAGAATTTGAAATTCAACGTGATGAAGAGGGTGGCGTCGATTTGGTCATCATCATCAGAGATCTGGATAGTCTTGAGGATGATAAGAAGAAGGTTGACCAATCGAAATCCTATTTCAAAGAATGGAACAAAACCATTAACCAAAAAGGCATTTTCCTCCTCAACATCTATGAGCTAGAGGCACTTATCTGGGCTGACATTGAAGGCTATAACATCAAATATGGTACGAATATTCCTCCTTTTCCGAATCCCATGATGATTTGGGAACCCAAAGAGGAGCTCCGAAAGCATGTCTCCTATTCGGAAGGTGGAAGTCCGAGGATTTTTAATGAAGCCCTCCGCCCAGACATCATCGCCCAAAACTGCCGCTACTTTGCCGAATTTCTGAGGGAATTCGAGAATCGCATTGCCTGACCCGCCCATCCGCCTAAAATTCCTATCTTTGCGCCGCCCTATAGGCACCTCTTACGCATGAGCAACGAGAAAGAAATCGGCAAACGCCGCACCTTCGCCATCATTTCCCACCCGGATGCGGGCAAGACGACCCTTACGGAGAAGCTGCTGCTCTTTGGCGGGGCGATTCAGACGGCAGGCGCCGTCAAAAGCAACAAGATCACCAAGACCGCCGCATCTGACTTCATGGAGATCGAGCGCCAAAGGGGCATCTCGGTCGCCACCTCTGTCATGGCTTTTGAATACCACGATACCTTCGTCAATCTGCTCGATACCCCTGGTCACAAGGACTTTGCAGAGGATACCTACCGCACGCTCACTGCCGTGGATTCCGTGATTTTGGTGATCGACTGCGTGAAAGGCGTCGAGGAACAAACCGAGCGCCTCATGGAGGTCTGCCGCATGCGCGACACCCCTGTGATCGTGTTCATCAACAAAATGGACCGCCCAGGGCAGGATCCATTTGACCTGCTCGATGAGTTGGAGGCCAAATTGCGGATCAAAGTGCGGCCGCTCAGTTGGCCAATCGGCATCGGCTCTGACTTCAAAGGTGTGTACGAACTCAGGGAGAAGCGCCTCAAATTGTTTGATGCCGACATCCAGAAAATGGCCAAGGACGTGGTCGAGATCGACGATCTCAGCGACCCGCGATTGGATCAAGAAATTGGCCGCCAAGCCAATAAACTACGCGAAGAGGTGGAATTGGTCGAAGGCGTCTATGACGAATTTGACGAACTCGCCTACCACGAAGGCCGCTTGGCCCCCGTGTTTTTTGGCAGCGCGCTCTACAATTTTGGGGTGCGCGAACTTCTGGAACGCTTCATCGAGATGGCTCCGCCACCTCGCCCCCGTCCGACTGACAAAGGCTTCATCGAGCCGACGCAGCAGGAATTCAGCGGCTTCGTTTTCAAGATCCACGCCAACTTGGATCCCCGCCACCGTGACCGCATCGCCTTTTTGCGGGTGTGTTCAGGCAAATTTGAACGGAATACCTTTTTCCACCACGTGCGCCTGAACAAAAAAGTGCGCTTCAGCAGCCCCGCGAGTTTCCTTGCGCAACGCAAGAGCATCGTCGACGAGGCATTTCCCGGTGACGTGATCGGCCTCTACGATACTGGGCAGTTCAAAATCGGCGATACCCTCACCGAGGGCTCCAATTTCCAATTCCGGGGCATTCCAACATTCTCCCCCGAAATCTTCAAGGAACTCATCAACGATGACCCGATGAAGAGCAAACAGCTGGAAAAAGGTGTAACCCAGCTCACCGATGAAGGTGTCGCCCAACTCTTTACGCAAGAGCCCGGCTCCCGCCGCATCATCGGCACGGTGGGTGAACTGCAGTTTGAGGTGATTCAATATCGCCTTCAGCACGAGTATGGTGCAGCTTGCCACTTCGACAGCCTTCCTTACTACAAAGCCCTGTGGCTCACTTGCGACGACAAGGAAATCTTGGATCGCTTTTGCCGCCTCAAGCCCAAGTACATCTGCCAAGACAAAGACGACAACATCGTCTTCCTGGCTGGCTCGGAGTGGACCCTCAACATGGAAAAGCAAAACTTTCCCGAGATCACATTCCACACCAATTCAGAGTTCAAGACTGAAGTGGTTGAATATTAAATAAGAATGAGCAACACCGATCAGTCGTCAGCGTTGCTCATTCTTATGCACAAATTCCAGATCACCCCGGCTCCAAAGTATAAAACCCGTGCAAGGCATTCGTGACCATCGTCACAAGGTCGCCTGAGCCTGAGAGCGCGCCCATCATGCCATACATGGCTGCGCTGCGGCTGTGCGCCTTGGGCGAGCCGCCTGAAAATGACTCGGATAGCTTTTTGAACATGCCGGCTGGCATCAGGGCTTTCACGCCTTTGAATGCGCCGACTTGCGCCTTCGCGCCGAGTTTGCTCCAACTGAAGCCGGTGAGCTTGTCCACTGCCTTTTGCAGATCGACGAGAAAATCGTCGGCTACGTCGGCGTGGACTTGCGAAATCGTGAGGTGTAAGCTATTGGGCAACTGCTGACGGTCGAAATGCCACCCCAGCATGTGCAATTCGTCGCCCAATACATGGACATCAAATGTATCGGAAGTGAATGCGAGAATGCTCATGTCGGGATCACCGACGATGTTGAGGCCTGGAATGGCCAAGATTCCAGCCTTGATTTTCTCTGTAGCTTGCATCGTGCGCTTGGCCATTTCCATGTAGCCGCTGATGCCGATGCTTTGGAAAGCTGCCCAAGCCGCCGCAATCGCACCACCTGGGCGGGTGCCGAGCATGGTCGTGCTGCCATAAATGCCCCCAGGCCAATCAGCGTACACATAAAACTGATGCTTGCGCAGCTCAGCGTTGCGGTACAAAATGACCGATGCACCCTTGGCGGCGTATCCATACTTGTGCATATCCGCAGAAATGGATGTCACGCCCGGCAATGCGAAGTCATAATCTGGTATCGCATAACCCAAGCGCCGCGCAAAAGGCAGCATGAAACCGCCGATGCAGGCGTCTACATGCAGCAAAAGCCCATTCGCCAGCGCCAAATCGCTGAGGTCACGGATCGGGTCCACCACCCCATGCGGGTAGGATGGCGCCGAGCCGACAAGCATAATGGTATTTTGGTTGATGGCTGCCCGCACGCCCTCAATATCGACACGGTAATCGGCAGCGGTAGGGATTACAACACCCTTGATCCCAAAATAATGAAAGGCTTTCATGAACGCGGGATGCACAGATACGGGCACAATGATCTCTGGATCAACAATTTGCGGCTTATTCACCCGCGCCCATTCCCTTGCAGTTTTCACCGCCAAGAGTATGCTTTCCGTACCGCCCGATGACATCGTGCCCTCGACATCGGCATCGCCATTGAAAAGGTCGGCCGACATCTTGACGACCTCGGACTCAAAGCGACGCAAGCTGGGAAATGCAGACGGATTCAGTGCATTCTCAGAAAAAAACATGTTGTAAGCCTCTTTGATGAGGGCCGCACGCGCATCTCCCGGATGGTATACGAGGCAAAAGGCGCGTCCCTGCTGCCACACTGTATCTTGGCCACGGGATGATTGAAGAGCATTGAGCAAGGTGGCGCGGTCCATCCCGATTTCAGGGATGCTGATTTCTGACTTTTTCATAAAAACAATATCTTGAGGTTGGATAGCCTAATCTATTCTTAATCAATTCAAAAGTGTTTTTCAAGGAATGCCAATGCGTTCGTTTGCATCACCTTTTGCACCATTTGTTCCGGTTCGTAACCGAACCATAAGGCCTCGCCATAGCGCTTGCGCTTGAGGAAATCGACCAAATCTGCTTTGAGATTCGGCAGTGATGATGCCTCGGGATACATGTCGACATGCGTGATCATGCCGTCATAATCTGTGCCGAGGGCCAGCAGGTCCCATCCGGCACGTGTGCCGACGGCATTGATCGCTTGGAAAATATTTTGGGCGATGAGTTCCAGCAAGGCGTCTTTTTGGCCTTCCTTTTCTTGGATTTCCTTGATTTGCTGCACTTTGTGGTGGCTTCCGAGCAAACCCTTGTCCACCATCAATCCGATCATGCCGCCAGAGTCCGCAATGATCTTAATTTCCTCGTCGCTCAGGTTGATCGACCAGTTGTGGAAATCAGACTTGAGCGATTTGCGTTTTTTGTCGCGCTTTTTGCCGGAAGCCTTCATCGTGTCGTGGGCGCTGAAGCCCGTGTGACTGCAAATGATGGGCACGCGGTCGCCGGTGGCTAACCGATTGTAGCTTTCGAGCATCTTGTAATACTCCTTGCGTGCCTTGAGGCTCATGTGCTTGGTGTCGATGAGCACGCGGCGGCCATTGTCGTTGGCGAGCAATTCATGGAGGACTTTCCAGCCCAGGGGTGTGATGCCGGCCCCAATACCTTTTTTTTGATTCACAGTCTGGTACATGCCCTGCTTCATGCTGCGGGTATGGCCGCAAAGCTCGTTGTAGAAGTGGTGGGCCAGGTTGATGAAAAACGGAGCTGCCTTCCAAGCCTTGATCGTGCCGATATTTTGCATGATCTCCAATTCGGAGGAACCCGTTTTTCCGTTGAGGCTGGGCAGGCCGCAGTTGAGGGAATGGGCGCCTTCAATCGTCACGACGACTGCGATTTTATTGGGATCGCTGTCGGTAATCGCTTTGGCCTCGGCATAGTTGCCAGCCAGTTGGTAGCTGTAGCGACCGTCTGGCGAGAGGCCCTGCCCCTTGGCCAGGAATGCGTATTGGCCAAGCAATTCCTGGAAATAGTTGCGGTTTTTGCGCAGCGCGGAGATTTGGTGCGGATCAAATCCTGTGATCGTCTGCAGCAATTGGTCGGCACCGTTGCGGCCGAGCATGGCCGTAGGCAGCTTGCGCAGGTTTAGGAAGCCCTTTTCAAACGGATAGAGCGAGTCAAAGACAATGCGCACATTGCCCTCGGCATAGTTGTAGAGATTGGCTTGTGAGCTCTTGGCGATCTCGCGCGATTTGAGGCGAGCCCATCTGCTGAGTGCTGTGTCGAATGTGGGATTGTGGGTCTTTTCCCAGATATTACGTTGGCCTTCAGTAACAATTGTATTGTAGGCCCTGAGGGTAGCATGAGCGTGGATATCGACAAAAAAATCTCTGTGCATAGCTAAATGCGATACTTGATGGGTGTTTTGAAAACAGAAAAGGTCCATAAAAAGGTTCTCGTGCGTGTATGGAATCCGGCTTTGAATGTCGCTGCACTCCTCCTGCCCCGCCTGCATGAACCACTGCTGCAAAATTCAGGAAATAGATATTACGAAACAAGAAGTATCCTGTGATTGAATTGTTAAAGTTGTTAAGTTTTGTTGGGAGCCAATGCTATTTTACCCAATACTAATCAAACGCCGATGTCAGCCTCGGGTGCTGAGAAAATTTGGCGGGTGAAATTTAGATGGGTGAAATTTCAACCAACGGGATCATTGACAATGCCCCTGAGACTCCTATTCTCAGAATCCACCCACATGCGGGGGCCAGGTGATTGCCTACCGACGACCACGTTGGAGGCTGCGCTTGCGCTAGTGAATCTGTAATCCTCCAAGAATTCGTAGTATTCGCCTCTGTCATCCAAAATTCCTACCTCGATGAGCATATTCCGGATCATGAGGTAGCGCCCATCGATCGAGTTGCTCGTGCGCTTGCGCGCCTGACTGCCCTTGCGCACAATGAAGTAGCCATCGTCGTCCACATCCATCGTGGCCTTGATGACGCGGTCAACTATGCGGTAGGCGCCGATTACTGGCTGTTTGGACTTAAGGCCCAGGATTTCCTTGGTCCTTTCCCGAAGGTATTTGAGTTTTGCTTGGAACTCGTCCGTTGTTACGGTAGTCGGGGATTGCACTTCATCACCAGACTTCGAGATGGCAATTGCGGCTTCGTCCAGTTCTTTAGGTGGCTTCCATGTGGAATCTTGCGGTTTGCTTCTCGGCTGCCGTACTTTGGGTGCAGGGGGCGTGAAATCACTCAGGATCGATTCCTCATCAGCATCCATATCACCGGGATCAAACTCGACGACAGTTGGCATCATGGGTTCATCTATCATGAACTTGAAACCCATGATCGGCAGCAACAAGAGAATGCGCTCAAGGAAATCCTCCAAATCATTGATCTCTGAGGCTTGGATGCGGGGCTGTGATGGCGCATTGCGATTGAGGATGTGAGCTTTGCGATCCAAGGCGAGTTTTACCAGCTTGTGCTCCAAGTATTTGACTTGGGTCTTGGTGAGCCAATCGTTGTGGCTGATGAAAAACATCACCTCGACGAAGTGATTCTTGTCTTTGTTGGCGAGGTGATTGCGGAGGCGCACCGCGAGATTGTCTGCTTCACCGATGTAAACGATTTCGCGACCGTTTTCAGGATCGAGGTATTTGAGGCAGTAGACGCCGGGTTTGTCGGCATCTTCGCGCTCCATGAGCAACTCAGCCAGCAGATTACGGGGCGCGAAATAGGCCTTGCCGACCCAATTGCCGATCTCGACAAGCCGCTTTCCATAACCTTCACCATCCAGCAATTGGATGGTCACCTTGCCTACGTTTCTCATAAAATCCTGCCCTAGCCATCATCTTGGTTTGGGATACAGAGCCGAATCTACACATAAAATGTTTCCTGCCACCTTGCGATGGCAGGAAATTGGTGGGGTGTAAGCATTCAGTATCCATCAAATGAGCTTCAATCCCTCAACTGCTGCAACACCCAAGCAGGCCTTCGCTCTAGGTTGAAGACATCGATGTAGGTCAATTTGTCATTGCCGACGGAGTTTTGGACTTCAAACAAAATGGAACCCCTGCTCGCTGGTTGCGCCGTGTCCCAAAACGGGTGAATGATGGCTAATTTTTGGGTGGAATCTTGGAAAATAGACAAAATCGGCACACCATCGATGACTTCAAATGGCTTAAAGAGCTCTGGGAACCACTTTACGAGGGTTTCGCTCCACTTCTGGGCATTTTCAAAATAGGCCGCGATTTCGGGGTAACGCTGCTGGTCATCAATGTCCAATCCGCAGGAGTAGCTGTCGCCCATCTGCATCATGCGTAGCCATGAGATGCCAAGGGACCAATCGAGCAGATGGTGAAAGGAACGGTTGCCATAATCCATCAAGCAGGTAGGGCATGCCGTTTTGCATTTGCTACGATGACCTATATCTAGGATGGAGTTTGCGATCCCACCCCCAGATTGGTCCAGAACATTCTTCAAAATGCTTTCAAAGTTGTCAAAGAGGTACTTTGAAAACCCTGATCCATTGGCTAGTGTGTCGCTGATCGAGAGTTCTGTGCGGTGCTCGTCGATGGGCCTGATGCCGATGATCTCCAATTCACCAGAGTCGATGTCGAGGGCGTCTGCCATGGCGCGCCGCAGGAAAAAGCCGGCTGAGTAGGCTGCTCCGCGTCGGGCTGTGGTGAAGTTTGCGACCAACGAGGGATTATGGTCACCCGATTTCGTACCTAGACTCAGACTCTTGGCGGTTGCGAGATGGACAAGCGAAACCATGCCAGTGACCTTTTTGGAGCCTAGGGCGATGATTTTCTTCTCTGATTCGATTTCCCTGAAATTGCTTTTGGGTGCCAAGCCTTTCAAAAACCATTGCTCTCCACCTAGGCCAGCTTCATCGCCGACAACGCCTTCATAGAATCGTCCCCCGTTGTGATTGACTTTCCAGACTTCGGCCGAGCCGCCATCCTTTCCTCCATAAAGGTTGAGTTCATGGTTTTGGGCCGTCGATCGGGTAATCACGGCTGTCGATCTGTTCACGACGGTGAAGACTCCTCCTCCTCCAGTACGTGCTTCTTCATCTTTTACATCTTCGATGTAGTAAGTATGAACTTTTTGGGTGCGAAAGGCCAAAGGGATTACAACCCAAAAAACCTCGTAGTTTTTCTGATTGTCTTGATTTTGAGCACCGCAAGAAGGGCATCGGTTGGCATCAATTCCTTTTGCATCTGGGTTGAAGTATCCACAGGTAAAGCAATTGGCAACTTGATGGGCGTGCTCCAAAGCGAGTTTATGCTTATCGCTAGCTGGAACCACTCTTTTATACTTTTCCTTAAATGGTTTTTTAAAATCAAGCGGAAAGGTAAGTCCAGCAACACGATACTCAGCCTTGTCTTTGGTCCTGACCTTATTGGGGGCAAACTCTAAAATGGCAAGGTCGATATCACGGTCGATCATCTTGAGTTCGTTGTTTTCCACCCCGTGGTAGAAGTTGCGCAAGCCCGTGGGCATGCCATACATGGGGAGTACGCCAGCCTCAGCG
>JANPHP010000417.1:0-6185 GCA_031424495.1 Bacteroidota bacterium
GTGGGGTAGTAGGCGTAGGGAGTCGGGCCCGGCGTCACTTGCGTGGCCATGCAGATCCAACCATTATTCCCCGTGGGATCAAATGCAATTGCGTAGTCAGAAGTTTTGACCGCGCCGTCAAATGCGGTGTTGAAGGTCGGGTTGATGGTTGCATTGACCGTCCAGACGACGTCAGTGCTGCCATTCCACACACCCTTCAAGACGCGATAGCCCGTGACCGCCGTGCCATTGTACACATTGTCGATCGACCAAAACGTTCCGGGTGCGCCCTTGACCACTGACCGTGGGATCAGCGTCTGCGTCGCCGTCGGCTGATTGTAGGTCTCGGTATTGCCAGAGCCATTGAGCCGGCGCACGCCAGAAACGGTGCCGTTGAAGGTCGTGCCGACGGTGGGCGCGTAGTAGCTCACGTAAGCATTGGCTGCAACCGTGTTTCCTGGCGGATTGTAGATCGCCGAGTTGGGGTAACGGGCACCGTTGACGCCGTTTTGCGATAGCGGATTGAGCACGCCTTGGTTGGTGGACCAAGTGAGGCCACCATCGGTACTGATGTCGTAGCGCAACTGACCGCTGTGGCCACCGAGCGCTGCAGCATTGTTGCGGTGGGTAAACAGAATGGTGTTGATGTTGTTGTCGACACAGATTGGGTTGGCCTCTGTGAGGATATTTGTAAATGCATTGCTGGAACTGCCAATGGCATCATTGGTAGGGCAGCCGCCCGTGAGTGGTTGGGGCAGCACGACAGGGCCCGGCGCGTAGCGGGCCACATTGGCCGTGGCAGGTTCGGTTTCGGGCGTCAGGTACCCATTTGATATTTGGGTGGCCTGCTGGGCATGCGCTGTGAACGCAAGCGAGCCGGCGAACCAAAGGCTCAGAAGTAATTCTTTTCTCATATTCAAGATGATGATTTGATATTTCTAAGATGAAGATACATAAAAGGAGCAGAATTTACAGAATTCTTCGAATCATTGTTGGTGTTGAATTTTGGGTGGCTAGCGCTTGATCAAAATTTGCAGAATTCTCATAATTACTGTTGGTGTTGAATTTTGGGTGGCTAGCGCTTGATCAAAATTTGCAGAATTCTCATAATTACTGTTGGTGTTGAATTTTGGGTGGCTAGCGCCTGATCAGAATTTGCAGAATTCTCATAATTACTGTTGGTATTGAATTTTGGGTGGCTAGCGCTTGATCAGAATTTGCAGAATTCTCATAATTACTGTTGGTGTTGAATTTTGGGTGGCTAGCGATTGAGCGGAATTCTTTGAATCGATTGGTTTGTTGATTTGTGAGCTTTGCCGCTTGTGATTGGTTGGACGATGGTTGGATATTCGTCCAATGGATTGGTGATCCAGATTTCAGGATTTGTGTTTGGTGCATCCTTGCGGGATGGATTTCTACTTTGGGATTAGCCTGCTGAGACGATATTTTCCGCTTCCATCATGTTTTCTCCGCACATGCGCAGGAGCACCTGTGCTGTGGCTACCACGTCGCGCTCGCAGTAACGGGCGATGCGCGCGTAGTCTTGGTCCACCCAAAATACACGGCCGACTTGGCTGCCGTCGATGTCGTCTTTGGGGCTGGGAACCCCAAAAACGGCGCAGAGCAAGTCCAAACTCGTGAAACTCTTGTAGTCGCCAAATTTCCACAATTGCATCGTGTCCAGCAGGCGCACTTCCCAAGGCTTCTTGCTTTGCATTTCGCCGAGGATCGCAGGCAAGGGCAGGCCATTGATCAAATAGCGCCGACCGAGGTAGGGGAAATCAAATTCTTTGCCGTTGTGCGCGCAGAGCGTGCGCTCTGATTTCTGTGTGAATGGATTGAGCATTGCCGCAAAGTCTGCGAGCAAGCGATGTTCGTCATTCCCCGAAAACGACTTGAGCTTGAAATGGGGCTTGTCGTCTTGGTAACGAATGAATCCGCAGGAAATGCAGACGACCTTGCCAAACTCAGCAAAGATCGCTGCTCTGCTCTGGTAGAGATGCGACGGCGTATGCGGCTCGTCGACCCGCTCCTTGAGCAAATCGGCCTTGCGCTGCCAGAGATGCTGCAGATTTTCAGGCAAAGACTCAAAGTCGGGAGCGACCGACGCCGTCTCGATGTCCAGAAAAAGGATGTTTTCCAGTTGTGCGCGTGAATACATCGGCTTCTTATTTCAGCTCAAAATGTCCCTTCAGGCTGAGTTCCTTTGCTTGCGGCACGAGTTGCAAAGCGCGGGTGAGCACATTGTCGCTCTCGTGAAAAATCGGGTAAAAGGCATCGTTGTCAAACAAGCGCCGCCCGATAAATGCCCGGATGTAGATCACAATGTCGCGCTTGGAGATAGCCATGCCAGCAGGATCCAAGGGAACCTTTTTACTTTCTGCAAAGCTGATGAAGTCGGCCATCATGGCGTCGTCGACTTTGAAGTTGCTATTGAACTTGCGGGCTGTGACATATTGGTTTTTGAGCTCGGGGTGGACGTCGCCATAGTGGTAGCCATACTGCCTGAAGACATTTTGGGCGATGAGCTCGGTGAGGTAATCGCTGTCGAGCGTGGTGTCGCGCGCCACAAAGACGTCGGGCATGATGGCGCCGCCGCCATAGACGATGCGCCCCGAATTGGTCTTGAACTTGAGCGAGTCGGGCAGGTCGATCTTGCTGGGATCATAGATTTCACCAGACTCAAACCGCTCGACGACTTCCATATCATATTCCTTCGACGACATATGAAACGGCTTTTGAATGCAGCGACCGCTGGGCGTGAAGTATTCAGAAATCACCAAGCGCATGGCCGAGCCATCGCTGAAATCCTTTTGCGTTTGCACCAAACCCTTGCCAAATGAACGCACGCCCACAATGAGGCCGCGGTCCCAGTCCTGCACCGCGCCGGCGACAATCTCGCTGGCTGAGGCAGAGCCGTAGTCAAGCAATACGATCAAGGCTCCGTCTTCAAAGAGGCTCAGATCAGATGTAGACTTGTATTTGTTGCGGCTCTCCGCAATTCGGCCGTCGGTATAGACCACCGTGCGGCCTTCCACCAAAAATTCGTCGGCGATCTTCTCGGCCATGTTCATGTAGCCTCCGGGGTTGCCGCGCAGGTCCAAAATCATGTTTTTCATGCCCTCGTCGAGCAATTTGGTCGTGTGCTCGCGAAACTCGTCGTGGGTGGTGCTGGCAAATCGGCTGACTTTGATGTAACCCGTTTTGTCGTCCATCATGTAGGAGTAGTCCACGCTGTAAAGTGGAATTTTGTCGCGCACGATGTCAAATTCGACAAGGTTTTTCACACCCGGACGGCGCACAGTGACCTTGACATGGGTTCCTTTTTTGCCGCGGAGCTTCTTCATCACATCGTTGTTTTCGATGGAGACGCCCGCCACCTTGTCACTCTCGATGAGCACGATGCGGTCGCCTGCTTGGATGCCGACCTCTTCGCTCGGGCCGCCAGAAATCACCGCAACGACATAGATCGTGTCTTCGACCATATTGAATTCGATTCCCACGCCCTCAAAACTGCCCTCCATTTGCTCCTCCATCTCGGTCATTTCTTCGGATGGGATGTAGAATGAATGCGGGTCCAAACCTTCCAAAATGCCCTGAATCGCATCGTCGGCCATCTTTTTGGCGTCGGGTTCCTTCACATAATTGCGCTCGATGAACAGCATTGCCTCCTGGATCTTTTGCAGGCCGCTGTTGATTTCTTGGCGGCGGTCGGGATTGGTGGCATCCTTGAGCCGGAAGCCAACCAGCATGCCGATCATCACCAAGGTTGCTGCGAAAAGGGCGTATTTCAGGTTTCGATTCATGAAAATCTTGCTATCAAAATGCAAAGTTAATGGTTAATGCAGCAATTGGGAAACCCCAAAAGGTCTGCTCGATGAAGAATAAGTGCCTGAAAATGAAATTTCCTTGCTGAAAGCAGACTTCCCTGAACGACTTGATCAAATGCAGCTTAATTTCGCAAGATATGCCCCACCTAGTTCAGCTCCAGCAATTGCGTGACCGCCTTGCAGGCCCCTTGCCCGGCAATCCCGCGCATGAACGCATGATGCCGGCCACACGGCGCACCATTTACCGCGATGTGCAGATCCCTGACGACGCCAAAAAGAGCGCGGTCTTAATTTTGATGTACCCCGGCGACGAAGGCTTGCACTTCCCGCTTATCGAGCGCACGGAGTATCCGGGCGTGCACAGCAAGCAGATCGGGCTGCCCGGCGGCGCTTGGGAGACCGAAGACGCCGACTACATCGCCACCGCGTTGCGCGAAACCGAGGAAGAGATCGGCGTGAACCGCCATCAGATCGAGGTCTTGGGCCTGCTGTCATCCCTCTACATTCCCCCGAGCAATTTTTGGGTGCAGCCTGTCGTGGGTTTTGTAAATGCGCGCCCGACCTTCATTCCCGATCCCAATGAAGTGGCTTCCGTGATCGAAACGCCGCTCGTTTGGTTGCAAGACCCTGCGATCGCGACCGAAAGCAAAATCCAACACAGCTCCGGCATGAGCCTCGTCGTGCCCAGCTACATCATTCATGGCCATGTGGTCTGGGGCGCCACGGCGATGATGCTCAGCGAATTGAGCGAAATTATCCATGAATTATAGGGCTGACATCCACCCCCAATCCAAATCAATTCACATTCCCCCAAACCCGCCTATGACCCCCCTCAGCAATACAACGCAGATTCGCAAGGCCGATGAGGTCATGGGGAATGCATACCAGTTTCCGAGCTTGCTGCTCATGGAGACGGCGGGTCGCGAGGCTGCCGAATGGATACTGGCCCACGAAGGCAATGCACATATATATTATGTGCTCGCCGGCCCCGGCAACAATGGCGGCGACGGCTTGGTGATCGCGCGTTACCTGCACGCCGCAGGCAAGCAGGTCCACATCATCTTTTCCAGCGACCCAAGCAATTACAAAGGTGATGCGCTCCTCCAATTCCAAGCGCTGAAAGGAGCTGGCATTTCGGCGGCGGTCTGGCCCTGCGCCCTGCCCGAGCGGATGCAAACGCATCCGCAAGATTGCCTGCTCATTGATGCGCTGCTCGGCACCGGCATCCAAAATGAAGTGCGCGGCCCCGTCGCCGAAATGATCGCTGCATTCGCCCCCCTCGGCATCGCGACTATCGCCGTGGACCTGCCCAGCGGCCTCGACGCCAATACCGGCAAGCAGGTGAATGCCGTCTTGCCAGCCCGCGCGACCCTCACATTCCAATGCCCCAAGATTTGCAACTACCTGCACCCTGCCGCCTTGAGCTGCGGGCAAGTCGTCACGCTCGACATCGGCATCTGGCCGGCAGTGATGCAAAGCCTGGGCATCCGGCGTTGGCTCTTGGATGCCGATGTCTGCCACGGCATCTACCATTCGCGGCCCAACGACGGCCACAAAGGCACCTTTGGGCACGCGCTCTGCGTGGGCGGCAGCCAAGCGTATGCGGGCGCGATCGCGCTCACGGGCATGGCAGCCCTGCAAGTCGGCGCCGGACTGAGCACCGTTTTCACGACCGAGACCGCCCGCTGCGGGGTCTATGAAAACCGCGCCGAACTCATGGTGCGCGCCGTAGGCGATGCGCAAACAGCATGGCTCGATGCGGCAGCCTTGCCCGCTTTGCAGGCGAGTCTTGCAGGCAAGACCTCCGTCGCCATCGGCCCCGGTATGGGCAACGAGTCACCGACCTGCAACTTCGTGCAGGGCCTATTGCAAGCCTGGAACCGCCCGCTCGTGATCGATGCCGACGGCCTCAACATCCTCTCCTCCGAACCCGAACTCTGGCGCTATGTGCCGCAGGGCAGCATCCTCACGCCGCATCCCGGCGAGATGAGCCGCCTCCTGCCGGGCTTTGATGTGCGCAATCAGCGCTTGGAGGCCGCCGAGAAACTGGCAGCCACCAAGCAAGTGATCGTGGTGCTCAAGGGCGCAGGCACCGTCGTGGCACTGCCCGACGGCAAAACCTATGTCAATACCAGCGGCAACCACGGCATGGCCACGGGCGGCGCGGGCGACGTGCTCACGGGTATGCTCGCGGGTATGCTCGCGCAGGGCTATGCGCCTGAGCAGGCAGTGCTCATGGGCGTGTACCTGCACGGCCGCGCGGGCGACATCTGCGCCGCGCTTGCGGGCGCACCCGAGGCCGTAACCGCATCGGGCATCGCCGCCGCCATCGGCAAGGCCATCGGCGAACTCCAAGCACAGGCATGAGTCCTCGCG
>JANPHP010000418.1:0-4909 GCA_031424495.1 Bacteroidota bacterium
GGATCTTCCTCGACAGCAACCCTGTTGGTGCAAGTGCTCAATTGGTAGATCATGGTGTGGGTTCTGTCCCGTTTGAATTTCAAGGGACAGTCCACGATATCCAGGTCCAGGAGTAGCTCGCCTGACGCTGAGGTGAGAAAAACGTGTGAGCCGCATGCTGTCAAATGGTTTTTTTCCTCGATGGGGTAGCTGTACACCAATGTCCAGCCAACGAGATCCAAGGAATCAAGGTTTTGTTGGTCTGACTTCAGGTCTGCCATCTGAGGTTCCTTGATGTCGGTGGTTGCAGACAATCCGGCCTTGACCTCCACCTGTTTGGGGTTCAGGATGCCACCAAAACATCCACTGATACCCTTTTGCACCCTGATCCTTTTCAGAAGCCATTCTCTCCATGCAGCGTCAATGTTCCCAAAAGAGATCTTCTGAAGATTTCCCAGCGGATCGCTGATGGCAGGATCGATCACGAGGATGGTGATCCCGCCATTTTTGTAAACAATCTTGTTTTGGTATAGCGGGGCATCGGTGAGGGCGTTTGCGGTCAATTCACCGTTGTAGGCGTCTAGCCAATGATCGAGATCGACCGGTTGTTCGCACGTGACGAGACCGTACAGCGCGACATTGAAGGTGCCGTCTTCTCCGTCAAAGACCATGATATCCTTCACATTGTCTGTGGTATAGGATGACATCAGTTGCATCGTGGCCTTTTCCCAAAATGAAAGTATCCCGTTTTCCCAGCGCATCAAGGTCTTGGAAGGGTCGGCATGGATCAACCGTTTCTGATCGGCCAAGGTTCGTTCCAATATTCTTTTGGATTCGGCATCCGTGGAGCTGCCATCCTGGAAAATCTTGCCGGCTGCAATGCTCGCGAGTTCTATTCCGCCGTCGTTGTTTCGGAGCACGAGGATTTTTTCAGGGCTTGTGGGAATGCAGGTTTCCGCACCGCTTGCACCATGCCAGCATGCTTGACCGTCTTGAACGATGAGGCCATCGCTTTTGGGCTCGCAACCCTTGCAAGCCAAGATGCCCAACAACAAAAATCCAAAAAACAGATTCAATCCGTGGTTGAATTTCATAGGAACAGATTTCAAAAAGGTGTTAGCGGCCATAAAGTAAGCAAATGAAAATTAAGTTTCTTATCGATGGGGAGACTTTGACAGATTACAGCATGCAGTGCTCAAGCCACCATCGCCACCTTGAGACAAAGATACTTGGGCAGGAAAGCTTAGGAAATTCTAGTAGCAGAATTGATAGTGTTCTATTTTGGGTTAGGGAGGCAGCTTATTGCTCTCGATCCGTTATATTGCCTAGAATTTATAGTTTTCAGATCAATGAAATTTAGCGCTGGAGACGACCTCGTCCTATTGATTCGGTCGATGGACAAGACGGAAAGACGGTATTTCAAGCTGTATAGTGGTGCCCATCAAGGCCGTGAATCGACCTCCTATTTGCGCTTGTTTGACCATCTGCAGGAGGCAGACAAGTGGGATGAGTCTGAGTTGGAGCGTGTTTTTCCCAATGCTGGGTTTCTGCGGCAATTGAATGTAGCCCGAACAGCTCTGCAAGTGCAAATCATCGATACCTTGCGTGCCTATCGTCAAGGGAAGACCTTTCAATTGGATTTTTCTAGACGGTTGGATGAGATCGAGTTGTTGATGCAGCGCAAACTCTACAGTGCCGCAGGCAGGGCTATAGGCTCGGCCAGAAGAAGGGCTGCCAAATTGGAATTGCCTGTACAGGAGTTTGAAATTATCAAATGGGAAATGCGGCTTGAGCGGCAATTGCCCAGCAAAGACAAGCAAGAAAGTCTCCATCAATTACATGCGAGGCAATTGGAATTGCTGCAATGTCTTGAGCGTGAAACCTTGCTGCTGCATGGAGTCGATGAAATGGTTGCGCTTTTGACGGAGAAGAATCTTGCGGATTCAGATCGACGCGCTCGGATGATGCAAATTTGCAATGATGCACGGCTGCCTGCCGACGATCGCGTGCTTCTGTTTGACAGTAAGATCCTTTTCCACTACATGATGGCCTATCGCGGAATCGCCCTCGACCATCCCGAAGGCTACTTTGACCATCATGAGGCCATGATCGACATTTGGGAGACCTTTCCAGACCGCATCCGCTTGGAGGAAGACAGGTATTACAAACTGCTTGCAGGGCATGCGGAAAGTTGCATCGAAGCAAAACGGTATGCATCAATCCCCAAGGCGCTTGGCAAGCTTCAGCGGCTCATGCTTCGGACTGCCGTCTTGGATGCCTCTGAGTCGGCAAGAATCTTGCACATTGAGTTGCGCTACCTCTTTGAAACCAAACAGTGGGACCTCGCATTCGGCGTCCAAATGAGCGTTGCCTCCCTCCTCGATCAGCATTTCGAAAGCGTTGCCTTGCCCTTGAAAACAGGATTGATCTCCAATAGCCTTCTTGTGTGCTTTATGTGTGAACAATGGCGCTTGGTGATCCACTGGGGGAGGCGCTTGCCGGCAGATGTCTTTCACATTGCCGATGGCTCCATTCCGCATTTGATCTACATCACGCGTTGGCTTGCTTGGTATCAGCTGGGTGATTTGGACGCGATCGAGCGCGAACTAAGCCATCCGTCCACGCGGCAAATTCGCCTCGAGCTTCCAGAAATGATCCTGCAATTGAAATTGCTTCTCGCTGCTGTTTCAGAAGCCGCAGAGCAAGCAGCGTTGCAAATCTTGCTTTCGCAGTCGATTTCACCGCCGGCTTCCAAATTGCTTGACCAGCTACTCAAAACCTGGGCCAGGGGAATCCTATTTTCCAAGCGGCTCACCACCATTGATGTAGAAGGTGCTGACTAGTACGCTCGTAGGGAATGATTTTTCAGTCACATTCAACGTTTATGCCCAAGGATTTTGGTTCCTTTCAAGGCGCAAAATTGGTTCGTCCACTTGGAGATGTTTGTATGAATTGCTTCGGTTGATGTTTGTATTCGCTGCTGGGATTGGCTTACTAGGAGAGAGGGCATTTGGGCAAATTGAAGGTGACTATATGGTCAGGTTGCGGTTTTTTCCCTTAGCGGCCGGGATCAATAGGAGGCCAAGCCCCAACGCAAAAAGTAATGAATTTCACCCCCAACCCTCCACCTACCGCTCAAAGAAGTGGGGATCCAACCACCCTCACAGCATAAATCTTTAAATCGCCGCAGGCAAACGTAAGTTCAGCGAAGCTAATGGCAAAGCCATCGTGAATGCCTTTGAAAACATAAGACAATGAACAAAGGTAAGTTCAGCGAAGCTAATTGCCTTGGCTTTCAAACCACGGACTCAAGCAAGCGGCTTCCCAACCAAAGCCCTCAAATAATGAACAATGAATGATGAGCGATGAGAGGCTGCTCGTAATCCCTTCAACGGCTAGCTCAACTCTGAACTCCCAACTGTCCAACCTCAATTGTCAATTTTAAATCCTCCTCCGTATCTTAGCCTATGCTCCGCAAAAACGACTTCGCCCATGCTCTCATGCTCGCGCTCCTCGCGCTGCTGCCCGCATGCTCGCCCGACGTGAACGTCTATGCACCCGAGCGCGAACTCTATATCGTCTACGGTGTGCTCAACCCCCACAAGGAGGTACAGTATGTGACCGTGACCAAAGTCTATCAGTTTGAAGGCGACGCCTACGCCTTTGCCGCCGAAAACGACCTCACCGCCAGAGGCCTCCAAGTATCCCTGCGGGTCGATAGCACGGTTCAAAACGCGACGCTCGTCGACCTCACCGACAGCGTCCCCAACATGTTTGCAAAAACGACTGGGGCTTACCGCTTTGAGACCACAGGTGCAAACGCCATCAAGCCCGGACACCGTTACGATCTAGCGATCAGGAAACCCGATGATCCCGAATTCTTGATCACGGCCTTTACCGAAGTGCCGACGCAACCCGAGCTTACTTCGCCCGGTCCGCCGATTTATTCCTTGCAGCAAGGCACATTTTCATTTCCAACGTTAGAGTTTGCCGAAGACCAGGCTGTGTACATCGAGCGGGGAAGCGGTAAGGGCTTTGAAGTGCGCGTCTATGTCGACTATGTTGCCAGCGATGGGCACCATATCGGTCGGTGGGGCCCCACACCTGTATTCAAGGACCCCGTGCGCTGCCGCGCCAATACTGCCCGCGGCGAAATCTGTTACGAGATTCCAGGCGGGGCTGTCCCCAATACCCTGCACAACCTCTTTGCCCGCTATGCCGATACCGTTTATGTATACGACACGCTGCGGGTCGCCCGCAGCCTCGATAGCCTCGACAAAACAGCTTGGATGGAAGTGACAGCGGTAGATTCGTTTCTCACCAGTTATTTGATCTCCAGCAATCCTTTTGGATTTGGGCTGAATCTGCTGATGGACAAAAAGGACTACTCCAACATCAGCGGCGACCATGCGGGTATCTTTGGGTCGATCAATACTTCCTCGCACTACATCTACCTTGGCAGTTGCACGCGGTGGTTGGCGGGCCTGCGTGGACGCCGCCCGGCCGGCTGCGGGCGCTAATCTGGCATGGTCAACTGCCAGATTCTGCCATCTTGTCATTCCCAACGGCAGACAAACGCGATTTTTACAGTCATTTCGGCGGATATGGGGAGATGGCACTATCCTTGGAAAGGCTAGTGAAAATTACTCAGAAAAGTATGGCAGAGCAGCAAAATCAGCCGAAGGAATTCTTCTCAGAAATTAAGAATGAGTTCAAGGAAATCGGATCCAAGGTCAACAAGATTTTTGATGACTTGGTGCGTGGCAAAGACGGTGGCAAGAGTTTCGTGCCGGCGACCGATGTCTGGGATACCAAGGAAGAATTGATTTTTGAGTTGGATCTACCCGGCTGCTCCAAGAGCGACTTTCAATTGCAAGTGCGTGACAATGCACTCGTGATCAAGGGTGTGCGCCACGTCGGCAGCGATATC
>JANPHP010000419.1:0-42807 GCA_031424495.1 Bacteroidota bacterium
GTGGATTTCGTCGACGATGAGGGTGCGTGTGCCCGACAGCATCGCCCGTCCGCCCGCGCTCGTGAGCAGCAGGTACAGGCTCTCGGGCGTGGTCACGAGGATATGCGGTGCCTTGCGCGTCATGGATGCTCGCTCGCTCGCGGTCGTGTCGCCCGTGCGCACGCGGGCCCGGATGCCGTGTGGCGCTTTGCCCATTTCAATCAGCACCTCATCGATGCCATCGAGCGGGCGGTGCAAGTTGCGGTGAATGTCGTTGCTCAGCGCCTTGAGCGGCGAGACATAGACCACGTAGGTGCGGTCTTCGAGCTGGTTTTCAAGGCTGAGCTGCACGAGCTCGTCGATGGCCGACAGGAATGCGGCGAGGGTCTTGCCGGAGCCCGTCGGCGCGGCGATTAATGTGTGCTCGTGGGCTTGGATGGCAGGCCACGCGCGTTTTTGGATATCGGTCGGGGATTCGAAGGTGGCTTCGAACCATTTGCGCGTGGCTGGGTGGAATTGGTGGAGGGGCATTTTTTCTTATTCGCGACCTTGTAGGGCGAATTTAGGGAAAATGCGGGAGTGTTACTTTGGTGAGACTCGTTTGAAGTAGTAGATGGAATTGCCGATATTATTTTCCACGATGTCGAGCTCCCAACCCAAGTCAGCAAGTTCGTTGATTTTCTTGAACACTGTTTTCTTGATCGCAACCACTTCTTCCAGTTTCGTGGACCGCTGCAGGGCAGTAAATTCCACTTCCTTGTCTGGCCAAAAAACGTAGATCCCATAGGCCGTCGTCGTGGTAGAATGAAGATTGCCGAACTCCATCACCAAGACATCATTGTCCTTGGATTGTGCGGAGGCTTGCTGGGCTTGCAGGAGGAAGAAGGCGCAGAGGGCTGGGAGGAGGAGGAGTTTTAGGAGCTTTTTCATGTTTTTTTGGTTTTGGAGATGAAGGGGGAAGGTCGGGATTTTTTTGGGTTTTGGGAATGGGGGATTGTCTCCGCGGTGCGGAGAGAATTAGCATGGTAGGGATTGGTCGGTTTCCTAAACTCGCGTTAGTGCCAAATATTCAGTTGACCTCGAACAGAATTAATTCTAAATATTCAAGATTACCTTTCGAAGCGGTTCAAGATCATCAAGTGCACAAGATTTCGCAAGACCAATACGCAGCGATTCAAAGTGCAAATTAAATGAAACTTTTCCCTTGAGTTTCTTGAATCTAAATGCTAACAAGGGTAAAAGATAGTCCTTAGCAGAAACGATAGTCAATAATGTATTGCTGTTTAGTGGCCACCTTGATCTCCGATCCGTAATTAATTCCAAATACGCTGTTTGACCAATGTGGCTAATGATTTCAGTTTTCAATTCGTCGATTTTCTGTTCGACTTTCAAAAAGTCTAGAGTATGCACATTTTTGGGCTGTTGTTTACAGAAGGTACCAACCCCAATCGATACTGTCTTTAGGCCCAACTGGCTTTCGTGCGAAATTGAATAATGAAAAAACAATTCGATTAAATAGGAAGAAATGCTTTCGAGCCAACTATCCAGGGTCAATTGCTTAATTATTACTGATCGATCAAGGACAATACATCCATGCAAAACCTCTACAATACCAGTTTCATTTACAAGAAAATTCTCAATACAATACCTGTCAAGAACGAAAAAGTGGTGCAAGTCCTTTCGATTATTGTCAAAAACAAGATCCAAATCTCCGTCAGCGAGGTAAATTCTTCTCCTTTTTCTGTCAGCTTGATCTGCTTCACATGCTTCAATGAGATTTGTTTTGCAACCACATGAAATTATTTTGCTGATTTTATTTTCTGGAACAAGCCGCATAAGTAGGGTCTTGTAAAACTCTTCATCATTAGAATCTTCGATAAATACGTCAATATCATTGTTTCGACGAAAAAATAGTGCTATTGTAGGGATGATTGAATTCTTATAATGCAGCATACATGTTCGCGCTTTGGGTCAAATCTACACATCGATTCTCATTCTCTATTGAACCAATTATTGATGGGGAATGAGTGGCCAAAATAAACTGAGTTTCTGGGCTTGCCTCACGAAGTGTTTCGACAAATATTTCTTGCCAGCCCAAGTGTAGACTCAATTCCGGTTCGTCAATTATAAAGACTTGTCTTTTCTTTCCGAATAAAAGTTGGGATAACATTACAATAATTTGTTTTTCGCCCGATGAGAGCTTAAAAATGCTACTTACCTCGCCATTAGGAAGTTCAATTTCAATTTCTCCATTCTTCTTGATTCTTAATTTCTTGTGGTTCTCGTCAAAATAACGGTTTGTTAGCATTTCAAATTTGGCAAAGAATTGGTACTGACTTACTATTTCATTTTGAGCCTCTTCATATAAGGAAATGATATTGTCAATTCGCTCAAGTTGTGAGCTGTTAATAAACCACTGGCTAAATGCACTAAGAAAATCCTCATTCTGATCCTTTGTTTCCTTTGATTGCTCTTGACGCAACCAATTCTGAATACGGTTCAATTCTTCAAAATAGCTTGCAATTTTTTCTCGCAAATCAGGGATGTCAAAATTCTTTGATGCTTGAATGATTCTGTTTTTTCTTGATTCCAAGTCGATGTTTGTACGAACGTTAAGAAAACTATCTTCGATCCTTTGGATTACATTGAAGGAGGAGCTAATAATCTTGTTTTTCAAAGAGGCACCAATAGCCGACTGTTTCTGAGAATATTTCAAAAAACTTTTTCGAACAAGATTCTCCACATCCAATAGACCTTCAAATAAATTACCCCTGATATCTGTTGTCAGGTCCCGTTCTTTCATAAAGGAATCAAGGCTTAAAATATCAATCTCACCACCTTCGTGAATTCTTCGGTCAAGCCCCAAAAATATTGGCGTGCTAAATTCCTTTATTTTCTTCACAGCCTCCAGCTCGACAAAATGGCTTTCATATCTACTGTACCTACTCATAATCTGCCGAGCTTCCATGCGATTGAAGTCATCTATTTGCAAACTGGGCAAATCTTGAACGCGAACAATGCTAACGATTGGGCCTAGAGTAATGTTAGGTGATGACAAACTTAATTTGATCTTTTCTGTATCGGTATATTCTGATCGTATAATTATTGTTTCATTATTCTGCATCAAGCATTCCACTTCTGCGTATAAATATTTTATTTGCGTCAAATTGATCCAGCTTGGACTCAAAAGTCCCAGAATCAGCTTGATCGCAGTAGTTTTTCCGGAACCATTGATGCCAATAAGAAAGGTAAGTGAAGGATCAAATTTGAAATCAAAATCAAGATAACCATTTACCTTTTTTGCCTCAAATCTTATGATTTTCATGATTGAAGAAGATATTATTGGAACGAAAGAAGAAAGAGGTGGCTGCCCCACAATTTTGCACAAAAATACACCAGAGGCGCCAAAGATGCTAGTTCGAGATTGAAAAATGCCTAAAATATGTTCTAGCTGGCGCAACTTATCTCTTAATTCCTGCCATCATTGAGGGTCAGTAGCTGCTGATCCACTTGGTGGATATGAGTGAGTACTGAATTGGCTAGTAATCTTCCTCCTCATACCATCACGATTTTTTCACATTCTAATGATTTTCCACCGTCATCAAAACCCCCAATTCCACCTCCAAAGCCTTCGCCAGCGCGTACGCCATCAGGATCGAGGTATTGATCTGCGCCTGCTCGATGCGGGAGAGCTGGTGGTTGTCGCTATTAAGGATATCGGCCAAGGCATGCAAGGAATAGCCTTTTTCGAGCCGAAGGGCCATCACTCGTCTGCCAAATGCTTGAAGGAAGGCAGGATTTTTCTTCAAACTCCGTCAAATTTGACGGCAGCAAATCCCCCTCAACCCCAGACATTCGCCTCGACCCAAAGAAAAGCACATGGTACACATGAACGAGGAAATGATCCTCATCAAAATCACCAACCAAAGGGCCGGCGAGACCTTCAACAAGATCCAACACGGCATTATTGATACCGTGCAAGCCATCCTCGGCGCAAACGCGGTCGGCGACACGGTGACCCTGGAGGCCAAGACGGCCAAGTCATTGTGCGTGATGCTCGAGACCCTGCGTGCGACATTCATCGATGCCGAGACCGTGCAAGCCGCGATGGCCCTCGCGACGCAGGTGATGCCGCCACGGGAGGATGAGTGAATGGCAGCAAGCCTCACTTGCCTGGAATCGAATGGCAGGGCGGACATGCATGGTGGTAGGTGCGACTCCGCTGCCGTGCACTCGCGTAGCGGTGGAGTCGGGATATTGTTCTGATCCTCGTATTCTATAAAGGTTGGACTCCGCTGGAGTCCATGGGTGGTCATCAAGACCGATGCGCTTTGCAGTCAGTCGACTTTGGTCGGCATGACAAATCGGGCCGTCTCGCCGCCCGCTACACTTGCCTACCTTAATCCAACTCGACCGACCACTGCCAATCTTCGCGCTGATCTGCATCAAAGCAGATTACGCCCGGCCACTCATCTTCGCGATCGGGCGGCATGAAGGCAATGACGCGTTGCCCTGGGACTAGCTGCAGCTGCTCGACGATGTCCCTGCGTATCCTCGGCTTGCTGGGCAGGTCGCAATAAGTGTTGGTGTCCACTTCGATGCGGGGCAGCGGCGCTTGATCGGGGGAAATTACTTCTTCTTCCATTCGTTGGGGACGCTCACAAATGCTTTGCTGAGTTTTCCCGCTTCGTCGGGCGACAGTGATTTCGTATTGGGTTCGATGGAGGCGTGCACGGGGTTATTTTTGGTCGGATCTTCCAAGACATCCATCGGTTTTCCTTGGTCGTTTTTGATACCGCGAATCGTACCTACATCTGAAACTGTAAGTGATCCGTTTTTGAATGGTTCTGGGGTTGTCGCAAGTGTTTGCAGGTTGGCTCCGTTGGCGGAATTCGCTGAGATGTGCCCACGATCATCATTGGCTTGGTTGGTGATGAGGTTTTCTGGAGAACTCATGCCTCCGCGTACCACAAGTGTATCGTTGGAAAGTTTCCCTTGGATGGGAGCATCACTTGACATCAATTGAAAAGGTGGTGCAGCAATTGACTTACCCTTCCCTTGGTCTTTCAACGAATCGTTGAGCGGTGTCTTGTTTTCTCGAATTTGCTCTTTCATTTGGCTTTTAGGTATTTGTTTGAAAGATAACACTTTCTTGAAGAATTCATGCCTACATTCAAAAGTCATTCGGCCCGACCTAAAGAAAAGTGCGTGGTACGCAACCTCCTACTGTCTGGCAGGACACATCCCGCTTTACGAGGACGCAGTGACGAGGAAATGATCCTCATCAAAATCACGAGCAAAGGGCCGGCGAGATCTTCAACAGGATCCAACACGGCATTGTCGACACAGACGGGGGAGTGAGGAGAACTTTGGCAACAAATACTACTGGCAGAGGTTGTTTTGTAAACACATACAGCGTTCGGGCAATATTATTAGCAAATTGTTTTGTTTTTCCGAAAATCTCCTTATATTTGCATCATGTTGGACACCGAATGGGAATTTTACCTCAAGAACCAAGAGCAGTTGGCCATAGACCATCCTGGTAAAGAAGTCGTCATCGTCGGCGAGACTTATTGGGGCTTTTTTGACAGTATTCAAGAGGCGTATCGGGCTGCGGTGAAAGAGCTTGAAGAAGGGACATTTTTGATCCAGAGTTGTGTGTCGGGCAGGGAGGCGATCACTCAAATATTCAATCGTGTAATCTTCTAAGCAAATGTTGGAAAATTCGAAGGCGTTCACGACCGCATTTCCCGGTCGTACAAGCTATCTATTCAGCAAAGTGGAGATATCGAAGGGAACCAAGGTAGGTGAAGTCGTGAGCATGTACCCCACGCTTGCGTTATGGGACACGGGTGCAAATGGCTCATGTATCAGCACGGACGTCGTCAAGGCGTTGGGCCTAAAAGAAGTAAGAAAAACATTCGTGCGTACTGCGGGTGGTGACGTGGTGCAAAAGGTTTACGAGGTGTGCATCCACTTGCCCAACGATGTTTCTGTGAATGTCGATGTGACCGAAATTCCAGCACTCAGTGGAGGAATGGAGGCCCTCATCGGCATGAACATAATCGGCCTCGGCGACTTTGCCATCAGCAATTTTGAGGGACGAACGCAGATGACGTTTCGTGTGCCGTCGGTCGTGGATGCAGACTATACGTAGATTGCGCTGCGATTTGCACTCCACGCAACCCTCCCCAAAATTTCCTGTCTTTATGCCTGAATGGATCCTTTGTCCATTCACCGCTACGTCAGAAAACGCATTGTATCTATGAAAAAGGCATTTGCTTTGATCCCGTTATTGTTGTTGTGCCTACAATTGTGCAGCCAAGCCACGGAGATTACGTTTGATCAGCGCGCCTGGAATGAAATTCTTGCGCAGGCCAAACAGGAAAATAAAATGGTCTTTGTCGATGCGAATACGAGCTGGTGCGGGCCTTGTAAATGGATGGCTGCCACGACATTCAAGAATCCCGATATTGCGGCGCTCTTCAATACCAATTTTGTCAATGCCAAGATCGACATGGAAAAGGGCGAAGGTCCTGAACTCCGTGCAAAATATGGCGTGCAGGCATTTCCGACCCTAATATTTGTAGATGGCGACGGCAATATGGTGCACAGCCAAGAGGGTGCGCTCGATGTCGCGGAATTGAAGGTCCTGGCCCAGACGGTGCTCGACCCCAATTTCAACAGCTTGGTCAAAATGTCCACCCGATTTGATGGTGGCGAACGCGGTCGCGCATTTCTCAAGGATTACCTCATTCGCCTGAGCCCCAATACACCGGCATTCAACAAAGTGCTCGAGCCTTTCAAACCCGGCATGGTCGCCGAGGGGCTGCTCGAGGAAAATAGCTGGGAAGTTTTTGAGACTTGTTATCAAAATCCATTCAGTGATTGTGCGCAATATTTTCTGGGGCATCGGCAGGCTTTTGAAAGCAAATATGGTCAAGAACCCGTCCAAAAAAAGGCATACCAATTGTACTTGCGCATGGGTGAATTGGCGACCAACAATAGCGAGTTGTCCGCGCTGCAGGAAGCCAAGCGCGTGGCCGCAAGCTCTGGCCTGCGCAATGCGGATGCCCTGGTTTGTAGGATTCAACTCAATTGGTACCGCAGCAAGCAAGATGTGCCCAACTACATCGCCACTTGCAACGAACTTTTCAAAACGCCCGAAGGCGCTGCCGACATCGGCGAAAAGAATTTCCAAGCGCTCATCGTTTCAAGGGGATGCGACAAAAAAGAAGAGTTGCGCCCCGCATTAAAATGGTCGCAAGATGTGCTGCGGGTGCAACAGGACTATTCGGCACTCCGAAATATGGCGCTGCTGCAACTCAAGCTCGGCAAAATCAAGCCCGGCATGGCGACCGCCGAAAAGGCCATCGCAGCCGCAAAAGCCGAAGGCGAAGAATATGACGACATGACCACCGCCATGGAAACATACGGCTCCAAAAAGGCGAAGCCGTGAAATGAACTGAGCGAGAACTCGTTTTGCAATTGCCGAAGGCTGCAAATGATGCAGCCTTCGGCAATTTTTGCTTTGGTGGCTTGGGGTTCCAGAAAAATCACCTCCTTCTGAGCCTTATTAGGAGCAAAAAAACTCATTCATTTTCCGAACCTTTATGACGATGCGCAAATGTATCCCTGTTTTGTTCCGTCGATTGTCAAGCATTATCTTTGTTGACGGCAGCGGACAAGCCTTGCCGAAAAACCACGTTAAAGAAACAAGACCATGGGTTGGAAATCATACATGATCGTCGTGAAGCCTGTCGAGCAATTTGACCGCGATGCATTGCTTGCAGGCCTTGGTTTTCAGGATTATGTGCAAGTTGAGGAAACGACGCTAGAGAAGGCCATCTATCCCTACGATGACAAAGTGTATATCGGTCAATACCAAGATTGTTTGATCATCTGCGACGTCATGTTGTCCAGCTCCTGCTTGACGGCTGAATTGTCGGCCGAGGAAGAGTTTCTGATGAAGACTTTCCCGTATACAGAGATCGGCGTATTTGTCTTGCAAAGCACGGTCAACTTTTGGGGCTATGCTGTGCTGGCAGATGGTCAAAAGATTCGCGCCAGAGCCGGCAGCTCTGACGATGGAACGTTTTTGGACCACGGAGGTCCGCTTGCACAAGAGATGGCCTTGCTTGCAAAGTCCACAGTCGATGCCGATGGCTACCGCATGTATACCATGGATGATTACCCAGACGAACCGATGACCGAGGATCAGATGGGAGAGGAATTTGTATTTGAACTCTCCTCAAGATTTTTTGGTGAAAAGCTGGACCGCGCGGATGACTTGTTGTTTGAAACAGCATTTGTGGGTTTTGGGCCGCACGCACAGGCTGCGTCGTCCGCCTCCAACACAGCCCAAACTGCTCAGCCATCTGTACAATCCACTCCCGCCCCCAAGCCGTGGTGGAAGTTTTGGTGATCGCGCCTGCCCACATCAGTGACCTTAAGTCTGGCTGATTCGACGAGTCCCAAGGCCGCCCACGCATCCGACCATCCCCATGCCTGCTATTCCCCATTTTCTCCGTTTATTTGAAACTGCGGCTGTGGCTGCGTTTGCAAAAAATGGCATTGGGCACCGACATCTCATCTAGCCTGCGTCAGCGTCTGCCCGCTTTGGGCTGGGTGCTGTTTGGTGGGCTTGTGCTCTGCCTCCCGGCGATCTGGAACGGCTTCCCGCTCGTGTATTCCGACACGGGGGCCTACCTCGCGACGGCCTTTGAGGGCAAGGTGCCCATGGCGCGGCCCACGGGTTACGGACTCTTCATTCGCTACTCGTCCTTGGGCGGCCATGTCTGGTTTCCCGTGATCGCTCAGGCGCTCCTCATGGCGGGCTTGCTCATGCGCACCTTGCGCGTCGCGCTCCCGCAAGCCGATGTGCGCAAGGCATACCCGCTCGCGCTCGGCGCGGCGGTCGGGCTCACCGGCATGGCTTGGTACGCCAGCCAATGGATGCCCGATGTCTTCACGGGCCTGGTCGCGCTGGCATTTTTCCTGATCCTGTTTGATGCAAAGGCTGCTTGGTGGGGGCGGATGGGCTATGCCTTTCTGGCCTACTGGTTTTGCGTTGCGCACTACAGCCACACGGCTTTGCTCCTCGTTTTGGCGGGACTGGCATTGGGTTATGGCTTGTTGCTGGCGCTGCGGCGAAAGCCAAAGGCGTTTCCGCTGGGCCGCTTGGTCTGGGCGGCGCTGCCTGCTTTGCTGGCGGTGCTGTCCTTTTATTATGTGAATTGGGCGAATGGCTATGGCTGGCGCATGACCCGCTCGGCCCATGTCTTCACGGTGGCGCGCCTCGCCGAGACGGGTTTGCTCGCCGACTATCTGCATGAGACCTGTGCCGAGCGGCACTGGTCCCTCTGCCCCTACGCGGATTCATTGCCCAAAAGCGCAGCCGAGTTTATCTGGAATGACGATTCGCCTTTCAAAAAAACGGGCTATTGGGAAAATTCTAGGCCGGGCTATGACTCGCTGCTCGCTGACTTTTTCGGGCGGCGGTACTATCTCCGACGCTACCTGCAAGCGGCTGCCAAGTCTGGCGTGGCGCAAGTTTTTGAGCTGTCGGTCGGGGAAGGCATCACGCCTTACAACGAAAACTCCTCGCCCTACAAGTTTTTTGAGCGGGCCATGCCGGCTCAGATTCCTGCTTATGTGGCAACACGACAGTTCAATAGGGAGTTTTCATTTGCCTGGGAGAAATGGCTGCTTTGGATCACGATGGCGATCTCGGGCCTGCTGCTTGTCTCGCTCGGCATACTGAAGCGACGTGTATTGAGCGGGCCTGTACTGTGGTTTGCGGTGATCGCTGCATTCACCTACGTGGCCAATGCATTCCTGACCGGCGCGCTGGCGAATGTCTATTCCAGGTTGCAATCGCGGGTGGCTTGGCTCATTCCGCTTGCGTGCTGCTTCATGCTCGTCGAACTGTGGCGGCTGCATTCGCGCCGCGCCAAGCCCTGATCACCGTGCTGGAAGCGCCACCCAAAATCGAGCGCCTTTGCCGAGTTCTGAAGCAACTCCAACGGTGCCATGCAATTGCTCGACGAGTTTTTTGACGATTGCCAACCCTAGCCCGTTGCTGTGCTCGCCAGCGGTAGGCCGCGCGGAAAGCTTGCTGAATTTCTCAAAGAGCAGTGCCTGCTCGGCAACAGAAATGCCAGGGCCTTGGTCCTCGACAGCAAAAACGATTTGCCCATTTTTCACTTCGGCAAGCACTTGTACGGTTGTGCCGCGATTGGAAAACTTAAGCGCATTCGAAATCAAGTTTTCAAGTATCCGCGTGACCATGGAGGCGTTGGTCTGGACCTGCGGGAAATCGGCGGGTGCATTCCAAACGAGTCGAATCCCTTTTTGCGTGGCTTGCGCCTCCATCGATGTGACCACATTGGCGATCAGCGTTGCGCAATTGGTGACGCCCTGCGGAGCCAATGCGCGCGAGTCGATTTCGTAGAGGGAAAGCAGGTCTGCGATGAGCTCGATGCCCCTGCGGTTGGTAATCGCGACCTTCTCCATCATTTTGAGCCCAAGACTAGGCATGCCATCCACATCGCGCATGGCTTCAATGAGTGCCTCTGTGTGATTGAGTGGGGTTTTGAGGTCGTGGATGATCATGTGCACGAGCGCCTCACGCTCCACGATGGAGCGTTGCAGGGCCTCGTTTGCGTTGGAGAGTTCTTGGTTTTTGGCAGAAATGGCGGCGTTGAGGCGGGCACGCGCGACCGACGAGCGGTAAATGAGGATGAGCACGACGAGCACGAGCAAGATGCCGCCAGCCATCGAGAAGATGAGCAGCCGCTGCCAACCGAGGTTTGCTTGATCCAGCGCATTGGCTTGTTGCAGCTGATTGATTTCATAATTCTTGTTTTTGAGGCCGTATGCCGCTTGCAAGCCCATCAACTTCGCGACGTTGGCCGCTTTGTTAAGGGAGTCGTCAAGGGCCACAAACTGCATGATTTGTATGTATGCATTCTGGTATTGCCCGTCTTCGGCATAAACTGCAGCCAACGTCTTGTGGCCATCGAGAACGGGCTCGGGCGCGCCTGATCGCCGCCCGACCTCGATGCCGCGCAACCCGATCGCGATGGCCGAGTCGGCATTTCCCAATTTTTGATAGGCAGCGGCGAGTAGTACGAGTGAATTGGTAAGCCCGCGGTCATCCTCGAGCTTTCGTTTCAGCAATTCGGCGCTACGCAAATGGGCGATGGCAAGCTCGGGCTTGTTGAGTGCAATGGCGACTTCGCCGATGCTATTTTGTGTGAAGGACTCCTCATATTCGGCGTGGAGCTTCTGAAAATTCTTGAGGTTGGCACTGAAGATATCAAATGCTGCCTGATGATTTCCAAGCGCATCTTGACAGATGCCGGTATTGTGCCTGATGGTCGACAACATGACCGAATCCTCATAGGTGATGGGTTCAAAGTCCTCAGCCGCCTTCAGATAGATCATTGCCGAATCCCATTGCTCCATTTCCATGAACACGGTCGCAAAATTGTTGTTGCACCGCACGATGCTCGATTCGTTGCCTTGCGCCTTGAACATTTCAAAGGCGCGTTGGTAGCGTTCGAGCGCCAATTCACTTGCCCCATTGATCATGTAATAGATCCCTTGCATGCGGTAAGCTTCTGACTCCCCTCTCGCAAAGTGGATGCGTTCAGCAATCTCCAATGCCTTGCTGATCATTTTCATTGCGGCCTCACCATCCGAAACGACCATTGGCCTGAATTCCTTGAGTGCCGCCAGGACTTTATTGCTGTCTTCAGGCATAGCGTCGATTGCAGCCGAAACCGAATCTGCGGCATGCGATTGTGCACTTGCCGCGCTAAAGCCGAGCATCAAAAATCCCATCAGCAAACGGCACAATTTCCAATTTGACAACCACCAATTCCCCATCGAGGTATCTTATGTATCTGAATTAAGCCCCAATATTGTACTATTTTTGCAAAAGCTGATAGATCGCAGCCGATAAGCACAGATCTGGCATCGTGCAATTTCGGTAGAAAGGGAAGAGTTGGGTCGGTACCCCTCAACAATCCTCCAACACAGTACCCTCGACCTCCAAGATCAGCCCCGCTCCATAACAGGCTGCTGGCGTCTGAAAGCCCGTTTTGAGATCGCCTGCGAGGATGCGGGCTGTGATGCCTGCGCATGTGATCGCAGTGAGCGTGTAACCCTCACGCGTGGTCATGCGGGCGCGGGCGACTGCGCCTGCAGCGTCGCGCACCTCGCCCACAAGGTAGGACTTGGCCTTGGTGCGCACTTCCGCATTGGGGCCCGACATGAAGGCGCGGATCATGCCGCCAATGGCTTTGGGGATCAGGTTGAGGATGGGCAGCTTTTCCATGCCGCCGATCATTTTGGAAAAGAAGCCGCTTTGCTTGGGCAGGACAGTGTACACGATGATGTTGGGGATGGCGGTGGTGAAGTAGGCGGTGGAGACATCGCCCCAAGGGATGCTGGAACAGATTTTTTTGCGTCCAAAAAAGTCGATTTCCTTGGTGCCGCCGTCCATCGGCATGGGTTTGATCTGCCCATTCTCCCGTATGGCCCCGCCCTTGCCCAGCGAACGCACCATCGTGAGGGCCGTGCCGCGCGACACGCCACCTGTGCCATAAAACGCCAGCTCCAAATGCGTCGCCGAGGGCAAACGCTGCTTCAAATGCAAAGCCAGACAATCGGATGGCACGACGTCAAAGCCCGTGCCCGGCATGAGCATGATGCCCGCATCCGCCGCGCGCCGCCCCAAAGCCTGCGCTTTTTCAAACACCTCGATCTCGCCCGTGATGTCGATGTAGTGCAGCTTGTGCAATAGGCAAGCCTCCGCAACCGCGTCAAACGTCTCCGAAAACGGCCCCGCACAATTGATGACGAGCTTGATCTCGGGCCGCTGTGCCAAGACAGATGCCACATCTGCAGCATTCCCTGCGATATGCGGATAACCATGTTGCGCTGCAACTTCGGCAAGCTTGGCAGCATTGCGCCCGCCAAGCAAGGGGCGGATGCCCCGCGCCAACAATTCGGTGATCAGCAGCTTGGCGGTATAGCCGTAGGCGCCGTAGAGAAAGACGGTGGAGGAAGTGTCCATGATGTAAAGGTAGGGCTTGGGAGATTAGGATTTCGAGTGAGGGCTCTTTTGGTGAAGGGGCATAAGATTAGAAATGAGGAATTAGGAATTGTGGCCCCTTTTGGGAAAGAGGATAAGATTAGAAATGAGGAATTAGGAATTGTGGCCCCTTTTGGGAAAGGGGATAAGATTAGAAATGAGGAATTTAGGACGTTGCGGTATTGGGGCGATGATTAGGAATCAGGCATGAACAGCAACCAATTCCTCATTCCTAATTTCTAATTCCTAATCCAAAGGATCAGTGTTTTTCCTTGTCCTTCATCCTGCGGCTGATGGTTTTGGAGAAGACTTTGCGGCTGAGGCGCGGCACTTTTACGACGAGACCGACTTTGAGGGAGAGGTAATTGGCGAGGGATTCTTCAAAGACGTCGTTCACCTTGGCTTGGTTTTGTTGCACACGGACGCCTAGGGAGAATCCAAGGGCGGTTTTGTCGGTGAGGGGAAATCGGCCGCCGACGGCGGGGTTGATGAGGAGTCCGCCACGCTCGGTCGGGTGCAGGCTCAGTGCGTAACCGAGGTCAAGCGCAATGTAAGGCGTCCATTTTTTCTGGGGGAAATGCATCCGCCCATCGACAAATAGGGGCAAGAGCAGCATGTCGCTCGGTCCATAGCCATGCAGCCCGACGCCCAAACCCAAGGTGAAGAGGCGGTTCATCTGGAAGCCCGCGATCAGGTTGCCGCCCAGCGAAATCGGGTAGGCGCCCCCCTTGCCGAGCGGCAAGCCAAAATCAAAATCAGCAATGCCCACCAAACTCGCATGGGGTGAATGCAGTGTCTGTGAGTCAGATTGCGCCCACATGGCCAGCGGCGAAAGCGCGGTCAGCAGCAGCGAGAGCAGGAGGTATTTTTTGAGTTTCTGCATGGGCGAATGGAGACAGGGCTTGGTCAGCGGTGAAATTCATTGCCACATCGGCCCTGTCGCATCCCCAAAGATATTTGAATCGGGGGGGGAATGCAATGCGGGGCGCACAAAGCCTTGAAGACCCATGCTTAGAACTCCTTACATAGCGCAAAATGATTGCGAGGTGCTTGGCCAGCCAATCGCTATCAAGCTTTCGCCTTTGCAGGGCTTTGGAACGTTGTGTGCCCCTGAGCATAGGGCTTTGCCCTATGCTGATAGCTTCCGCCCCTTCAGGGCTGTTGGAGTGGCCATACAGCCCTGAAGGGGCGAAAGCTCTTAGCGATGGGCAAAGCCCATCGTCTACGGTTTGCACACACCATAAGAGCCCTGAAGGGGCGAAAGCTAACAATCGTTCTAACCAATTCTACGCGACGCAACCAATGTTTCTACGACCTCCATGAACCAACTCGATTTCCATTCGCGAAAAGAATGCCCACAGGGCTCAATTTTGGAAGCATGTCAGGAATTCTGATGCCTTCACCATAACCACCAGGCTCTTCGCCCCATCCACAAACCCATCACCCATCCGCCTAGAATCCCGACAAATCTTTCCGACCTTCGTAACCATCGTCTCCTATCGGGCGCATCGGATCGCATGAAGTCATTCCATTCCAAAGTCGTGGTCATTACTGGAGCAGGCTCAGGCATCGGCCGGGCGCTAGCCACCCATTTTGCAGGGCTGGGCGCAAAGCTGGCCTTGAACGATTTCAATGCCGCGAGCCTTCAAGAGACCGTGGGCATGCTACCCCAAGGCACGGACGTGCTCGCGTCGGCTTTTGATGTTGCGCAAAAGGAGGCCATGTTTCACTTTGCCGAGCAGGTGATGGCGCGGTTTGGGCGGGTGGATGTGATGATCAACAATGCGGGCGTTGCCATCTCCGCTTTTCGGGCGGATGCGGTGTCGATCGCGGATTATGAATGGATCGTGGGCATCAACATGTGGGGCATGATGTATGGCAGCTTCGCTTTCCTACCCCACCTGCGCAAGCAATCCGAGTCGGCCCTCGTGAATGTGTCGAGCATCTTCGGGCTGCATGGCATCCCGGGGCAGGCGCCTTATGTCACCACCAAGTTTGCGATCCGTGGATTCACGGAGTCGCTGGCGCTCGAGGAAAAGTCACATGGCACGGGCGTGACCGTGTCGAGCGTGCATCCCGGCGGCATCAAAACCAATATCGCCCGAGCAGCCCGGGGCGCTGAGACCGATCCTGAAGCGATCGACAAATTCGAGCAAAACTTCCGCACGACTCCCGACCGCGCGGCGCAGATCATCGTCAGCGGCATCCGCAGGAAAAAGTCCCGCATTTTGGTCGGGGCGGATGCGCATTTGTTTCATTATGTTACGCACCGCCTGCGGTGGGTGCTTAAATTCTTTTTGCTGCGCGGTTACCGCAAGGTGCTCGGGGCGAAGGCGGGAAAATAAGGACTCCCGACATAGCGCAAACTGAATGGAAGGAGTTTTGTCAATCAGGTGCAATGAAGCTTTCGTGCGCCGCGGCGTACTTGAAATTCTTGTGTGTGCCGCTAGCGATGGGCCTTGCCCATCGCTGACAGCTTGCACCCTTTCAGGGCTATTGGACTCTCCAACAGGCCTGAAAGGCCGAAAGCTATCAGCCTAGGGCAAAGCCCTAGGCAAAGACCGCAATCAAATATCCAAAGCCCTGCAAGGGCGAAAGCTAACAATAGTGCTGGAAAGTCCCCCGCATAACGTATCATCGTTCAAGACCTTCTTCAAATCCACTCGATTTCTGTTTGCGCGAATGATGCTTCTGGGACACAATTTCGGGGGCATGTCAGGTGTTCTGAAAATAAATCATTCCCCTACCACGACGGTAAGCCTCATTCATCATCTTTCAATCTTGTACCTAGCCTACCGCAAACTCACTTGCAGATCTGCTCACGCAAGGCCTTGCCGTCCATGTGGCCGCCAGCTTCGGCGCGCACGAGGTCTACGCAGGCGCTGTCGAACATACCCACAGACACGCGTGCCGTGCCACGGTAGTAGTAGAATGCCGGATTGTCGGGCTGCAACACGATCGCGCGGTCGAGCCAAGGCAGGGCCTCGGCTTGTTTGTTGGTGTTGGTGAGGGCGATGCCTTTGTAGGCGATCGCGCCCAAGTAGTCGGGATCGATTTGCAGTGCCTTGTCGATGTCGACGAGCGCCTTTTCATAGTCGCCCATCCCGATATAGGTGTAGCCGCGGTTGAGGTAGGCGACCTTGTCTTCGGGCAGGATCTCGATGGCCTTGCTCAGGTCAAAGATCGCAGTCTTGTTGTCGCCGAGCTTGGAGTTGTAGTAGCCACGGTTACTCCAAGCAAAGTGGCTGCTTGGGTCTTGCTTCACCGCCTCGTTGAGGTGCTGTAGCGCTCCGATGTCGTCGCCGAGGAATCCGATGGTGGCACCGAGGTAGGCGTCTGATTCGCCACGCTTGTAATTGCCTTTGATGGCTTCCTCAAAATCGACTTGTGCATTTTCATACTGTGCCTGAGCGTAAAAGAGCATGCCACGGTCGAAGCAGTAGCGCCCGATGTCGAGTGCGCTCGCCTTGTTTTCGCGGGCCACTTGGATCGCCTTGCCATAGTCCTTGAATGCTTCATCGATCTTGGATTGCTGCAGGCATGCCGTGGCGAGGCCACTCCAAGCTTCTGGATTTTTGGCATCGGATTCGGTCGCCTTCAGGTAGGCGGCCTCGGCCTCTGCATACTTTTCCTCGGCGAGCAATTTCTTGCCTTGGTTCAAATGATCCTGACCAGCACAAGCTGTGAGCAGACCGAGCATGATGAGCAAAGCGAACAATTTTTTCATAGCGGATGACTATTTGAGGCGGATGTCGCTCGACATGGTGGCCTTGCCTTCGAGCAATTCACCAAGGCTATTCTCGATGGTGACCGACTTGTGGTCGGCACCGATGACGGCTGCATCGTTGCCTTTGACTTTTTTCACGTTTTTGGCGAAGGTATAGCGCAGGGTGTATTTGGCGTCCTTGAACATCATCTTGGCCATTTCCACGCCTTGTTTGGTCTCATCGTCGGCGTCTTCGTCTTCCTCCATTTTCATGTCCATCTTGCGGCTGAATTTCTTGCCCGCAAAAGTGATGGAGTTGTCTTTTTCGGTCTCGTTGGATTCTGCAGAGGGCATGCCCATCGCCTCGCCCATGCCGAGGTCGTTGCCACGGATGATGAGGGCTGTGTTGAGCGCCTCGACATTCGCAAATTCAAATGTATAGCCGATGATGCTGTTTTCGCGGCTGTTCAGGTTGGTGACGTTGCTGATGCCGGGGATTTTTTTGAGGGCATCGATGGTCTTGGTGTCTTCAAACATCTCACCCATCGATTCGGCCGTATTGTCGCCTTCGCCGGTCGAGTCGAGCGCACTTCCCATGCCCTCCATGAAGGCCATCATTTTGGAGATGTCCATTTCCATCTTGGCCTTGCCCGAGCCGTCGGCATTGAACTCATACTCCTCCAAGATGTCGAAACATGAGGAGAAGCCCAGTGCCATCAGGAGGATCGCGAGGCCAAAAAATGATTTGAAAGAATTGCGCATGTGTTTTAGATTGATAGCGAAACGTGCGCCAAGATAAGCAAATCCTTGGAAATGGTGGATCGGAATAGCGCGCCGACCGTGATGCCGCAGCCGTCGCAAGCTACGCGTTCGAAGATTGTGAGAGTTAGGTTTCGGGGAATTGAAGGACTGATGTGATGCGGCGTTGGCGAATTTTGGTCGGATGCGGATGGGCGATTTGGGGTGCGGATGCAATGCGGTTGTGATTTGGGATGCGGATGCAATGCGGTTCGGATTTCGTATGCGGGATGGGCGATTTCAGGCGCGGATGCAATGCGGTTGTGATTTCGTATGCGGATGCGCGATTTCAGGTAGGAACGCGATGCATCGCGTTCCTACCTGAAATCGCGTTCCTACCCTAGATCACATCGTTATTTGGTGGGTGCCCAAATCCATTTGCCTGTAAAATCAAGGTAGCCAATGGCATCATCGTCCTCGACCTGCAGCAGGTTGCCCATGCGCACGACGGTGTCGTAGTGGGGCTCGAGCAATACCTTGCCTCGGTCGTCTACTACACCGATGCTCCGCCTGATCATCACCGCGGCGAGGCCCTCGCGGTAGCGGCCCATCACGTCATACTTGCAGGGGGTCATTTGTGCACCGAAGCCGTTGATGAGGCCCCATTTGCGGCCGTGACGCACGCTGATGATGCCATTCTTCCGAAAGCCGACTTCTGAAAATTCGCAGGCAATCAACACGGTGCCATCTGCATTCACAAAGCCCCAACGGCTATCGGCATCGCGCACGGCTGCACGGCCATCTTGGAAATCTGCGACTTGGCTGTAAATGATCGGCACGACTACCTTGCCCTGCCGGTCGATGAAGCCCCACTTGTCACCGACGCGCACTGCTGCACGGTCTTCGTGGAAATCGAATACCTTGGGATACTGAGGCTCGATCACGATAGCTCCCGTGGTGTCGATAAAGCCCCACTTGCCCCGCACAAAAATCGTGGCCCTGCCGCAAGAGAAATCTCCAGCATTGGTGTATTGGCTGGGGATCATGGTATTGCCCGCCGTGTCAAGGTAGCCATATTCAAACCCGTTGCGAAAGCGGGCCAATCCTTCATGAAAGTCGGCGATCTCCTTGTAAATCGGCTTCACGACAAAGCGCCCTGTCGGGCTGATGAGGCCAAAGGTTCCCTTTTCCTGAATTACTGCGAGGCTGTCGTGAAACTTGCCGATGCGGTAGTAGCTCGGCTGCAAGACCCAATGCCCCTCCTTGTCGATGAGGCCGTAAGCACCGCGCCGCTTGGCAGGTGCGAGGCCCTCGCTGAAATCGCCCACCGCCGAGTAGGCCGGCGCGATGGCGATCTTGCCATTCAGGTCCACAAATCCGAAAAACTTCTCGCCCTGCACCCAGGCCATTCCTTCTTTGAAATCTCCCGCACGCAAGTATTTCTGAGGGGTGATGTTGTTGCCGAGGCTGTCGATGAATCCCCATGCGCGGGCGTTGCGCACGCGGGCGCGCCCCTCGTAAAAATCGCCTGCAAGCACATACTGCGGCTGGATCACGATCTCGCCTGACCGATTCGCATAGCCCCAATATTTGTCTTTGCGGATGCGCACGAGCCCGTTGTGAAATTCGCCGACCTCGTCAAACGTCGGTTTGATGGAGATTTCGCCTTTTTCATCGATGAAGCCGTAAGCGGCATGGTCTTCGCCGACGGCAAAGAGCGTGCGTCCACTCACCTCAAATAGGCGCTCGATAAAATCATAGCGCGGCTCGACCACGACCTCAAACTTGCTATTGATCGCCCCCCACTTGCCCTTGATGCGCACACGGGCCAAGCCTCCTTGAAAATCGAGCGCAGATTCATACTCGACCGGCTTGAGCCACTTGCCGTCCTTGTCCACATAGCCCCACTTGCCATTGATGCAATAGCTATAAGTCGTGACCATCTCGTTGGTGTAGCGGTCGCGCTTCACGATGGTCTGTATCGTGTCGATATTGCCGACTGGGCGATAGACGATCTCGCCACCGAGGTTCACGCGTGCCACACCATTCACAAACTTGCCGATGTAGGCGGCATTGTCAAAGGTCACAGACTTCCCAACGAGGTTGAGCAGCGCATATTTTCCAGAACCATAATAGATGACGCGGGCGTAAGGATTGCCCATAAAATCGGTGGTCGTGATGGTTTCAAACAGATAGTCGGTGAGTCGCTTGCCGGTGACATGGTTCACCAAGCCCCAAGCCCAGTTTTCAGAATCCTTGATCTTGCCCAAAACGCAGGAAATAGAGGTGCCGGGTATCACCTCGACAGCTTTGTAGGTGGGCTCGATGAGCATGCGTCCCGTGCTAGGCACGCGCAGCGCCCATAGCCCGCGTGAGTGCAAAAACCATCCGACATTGATATTGGTGCCCACAGGATTGAGCAAGTCGATCTCATCACCTTCATCCTCCTTGATGATCACGATGCGCTTGATTTTGGAGGAGTGCCCTTTCTCATCAAAATATGCATAGTCTATTTGCTCGCCGAGCTTAGCTCTAGCTGCCTGGAAATAGACCCTTATCTCCTCATACTGTGGTTGCATGACCCACTGACCTTCTTGGTTGAGGAGGCCCCAGCCTGCTCTGGTTTTGGCTTTGGCGACCTTGTTTTTGGTAAATCCGCTCAAGGAATCGAAAACCATGGATTTGATGACCTCCCCGTTGATGCGAAACCATTTCAGGACATTGCCTGTGCGGGCGATGACGGTGCTGTCATTCATCATATCGCAGTGTTCGTATTTGAGGGGAATGAGTTCCTGTCCCTTGCGGTCGATCATGCCGCGACCGCCATCGAGGTTGATGATCGCAAAACCGGGGCCGTAGTGCGTGATTTCGGTGAGTTCTGGGCGGAAGATTTCGCGGTCGGTGGTGTCTGAGAGACCCAGCATGCTCTTCATCCGCACCCGCACCCATGCATTCTCCTCCATCGTGACAGCATCGTAGCGGGCAGGAACCATGATACGCCCGAGGCTATCCATGAGGCCATATTTTTCATTTTGACCGCAGGCGATGTAACCATGGCCGGCCACCATCAGTGATTCATATTTTGGGGGCACGAGGGTGTCGCCACGGTCGTTGAGCATGCCCCAAAGCTTGCCGCTGCGCATGGTGATACGGTTGGCATCGAGGCGCTTGAGTTCCTCATAGCGCGGCTGTATCTTGATGCGCTGGTTGGCGAGGTCATAGATGCCCCAACCATTCTCCCCTTGGATCATGGCCTCGCTGCGGTTCACGAGCTCGATCTGCTTGAATTGTGGTGACAGCATCTCACGTGCAGCGGTGTCCACGATGCCCCATCGCCCGCCTTCGCAGGATTCATAACCGCATTTGCCGCCGATATTGACGAGGGCCAGCCCATTGGCATCAAATTTCAGGATCAGGTTGTAGATCGGCTCGACCGTGCGCTTCAAGCCGAGGTGGATCAAGCCCCACTTGCCACCCTCGCAATCCAGGTTTTGGCAATCGCCCCCTTGGTTGATGAGGATGAGCCGATCGTTGATGCGTTTGAGAAAGGTATAGCGTGCTGCGATCAATTCACGGCCGGTCGAATCGATGAGGCCATACTTGCCGCCCTTCACGATGACGGCTTGGCGCTCGCTGATCTCGCTCACGGCATCAAACTGCGGCTCGGCGACGATGCTTCCGCTGGCGTTGATGATGCCCCAAAGCCTTCCAGACTTCACAGACAGCATCTGGGCTTGGCCGGATGCAAATCCGACGAGGCAGGCGATGGTGCAGGCGATATGGATCAACTTGGAAATCACGGGGTAGACTTGGACTAGATGAACGTAATTGCTGCGAAAAGATACAATTTTTGCTGAGTCAGGGTATGAAAATGCCCCAGATTCCTGTGCCAGGAACCTGGGGCACCATGGGTTTGGATTATACGCCGAGGGCGGTGCGAAGGTCGCTGGCAGATTTCACTTCGTGCTCAGACACTTCAAACTCGACTTTGACGCTTTTGGCATTTTTGGACTGGAGCTCCTCAAACTTCTTGGGGCCAAACACACCGACTTTGTTGCCGGGCAGCACGACCACGAGGTAGTTTTTGTCGCGGGGCGCAAATTTCAGGCTGGCGCGTTCCTCGGGCATTAGGGGCAGCACAGAGCGATTATCGCCGGTGATGTGGTAGATGACCGTCTTGAGCGGATCGACATAGGTGCCTTCTGGGAAGTCATAGTCAGCTTTGAGGACGACCGTGTTGTTGCCACCATAGAAGCGGTCACAGTTGAAGATGCCAAATCCGGAGACAGTGAAGGTGCGGAAGACATCGGCTTGGTTTGTGAGACGCTCGTTTTCAGTAGTTTTTTCCTTGAGGGTCTTGTTGTAGTTGGCCATCTTCTCTTTGAAGCGCTCCATGCCTTTTTCATAGTCGGCGCCTTCGAGGATCGGCTTCACGTCGATCGATAGGGTAGCGCTTGACTTGTGGGTCAGGGTAATGCGGTAGCGCAGACCTTCATCGTCGAGTTCTTCGAGTTTCACGTCGCTCCAGACTTTGCTGATGAGCTTGTCTTCTTGTGCTTTGAAGGCAGCCTTGTCTTCGGCCATCCACCGCACACCTTTGAAGGGCTTGAGCTCGGGGAAGTTGTCATAGTTGGCATTGAACATCACCTCGCCGTCCATTTCCTCGGCTTTGCCTTTAACCGGGGCGCGTGGCTTGGTCAGGGCTTGGGCTGAGCCGCCTTCTACATCAAAGACCGAGTCGGCCTTCTTGTTTTTGTTTTTGGTCAGCTTGGCCTTGCCGATGTCTTTCCAGCCGTCTTTGCTGTCCAGGAAATAGAGGTTGTAGTTGTCCTCTGGGGTGAAGGAGGCCATTTTGACCTCGATCCCTTTTCCTGGGGCGATGTACACGGCGCGGTCGCCTTGGTAGCCGAGGATCTCCATCATGCCTGCAGTCTGGAAGTCTTCTTTGGCACCGTTTTCATTGTACTTCATGGTGATGCCACTCAAGATCACGTCTTCGGCATCGTGAAATTCGCGGTAGCGGATTTGTACTTCGCCAGTGACGGGCTTGCCTTCGGCGTCGACAAAGATGCCACCGGGCACTTTGAGTTCAGAGCCGCTGGGCACGTTGAACTTGCCGCCTTTTTTGGCGTCGACGGTGAAGTTGAGGTAAGGCACGTTGGCGTTGGGGACCGGCGGCTTCACGAGGGCAGAGGCTTCATAGATGTACTCTGCCTTGTTGGTGGCTGCAGGCTCGGCCTGCGGCGGAGTGGCAGTGGCCATCTGCTCTGGCGACTTGCCGTCGGTTTTGCCGTCGGCCTTGGAGTCGCCGGATTGGGTGACAAAGAAGATGCCCGTGGCGACGACTGCGGTGAAGGCAGCGACTGCGGCGATCTTCCAACCAAGGGCGATCTTGGCGAGACCAGATTTGGCGGTGGTGGCGGCAGTGGTGCTAGCTGCTGTAGTAGTAGCCTGCGCGGTGATGCCAGCCTGGATATTGGTCCAAACCTGGTTGTTGGGAACTTGGGAGTCAAATTTGTCTCTGTTGTTCCGGATGAAGTTTTCGAGATTGTCAGACATAAGACAATGCAATTAAAATGTCCCTTAATTTAGATTTGGCGCGGTTGAATTGTGATTTTGAGCCACCCTCGGTGATGCCGAGTATCTCGGCAATCTCGCGGTGGTCATAGCCTTCAAAGAGGTAGAGCGACAAGACGACACGATAACCATCGGGCAGTTGATCGACTGCACGATTGATCTGGCTTACGTTCCAGACCAAGGTGTCATCATTGTCAGGAGCGACTGCCGTTGCGGTATTGGCAGCCTCTTGAACCATTTGCTCTTTCAGGCCCAGCGATGCTTTCTGCTTATTGAGTGCATTGATACTTTTGTTGACGACGATGCTCTTGAGCCAGGCACCAAAGGTGCTGTCGGCAGAGAAGCGGTCAATTTTGGTAAATGCAGCCAAGAATGATTCTTGTAGCACATCTTCGGCTTCGGCAACGTCCTTGACGATGCGCAGCGCGGTGTTGTACATGGCGACCTTGTAGGATTCGTAGGCCTCAAACTGAGCCCCCGGGTCACCAGACCGCAATCTTGCGACCAGTTCCATGTGATAATCTATTTTGCGTTGTGCCATACTTCAGATGATTTACACAACAATGACAGGGGGATCCTGCAAGGGTTGCATCTGAATCTATTTTTCTTGCTTTGCTTTTCATTTTTCTTGCGGCGCCTGGGCGGATGTGGTCTCCATGATGCGCGTAAGATCTCTGAAACGTAGCATTTTTTGCAATTCTGAGGCCGTTTTGAGCCCCGCAACCGCTATCTGTACCGTGCGTGGCTTGCCCGGCACGAGGTCAAAAAAATTATCCGACAAAACGCCCTGCATGCCCACGATCTGAATCTCAAAATCCTTGACCAGCGATTTTGCATTCAATTCGAGCTCAAACTTGCCATCTGCCCCCCGCACTTGGTAGTTGAATTCGGGGTCGGGCAGTTCCAAGCGGCAGGGCGGCACAAAATAGCAGATGCCTTCGCCCAATACCGAGCGCCCCTTGTGCAAGACGACCTCGATGAAGTCGCGCGTCGGCGAGATGCTGCCTGAGAGCGCCGCAAGCGGAATGCGCAAATATTCACGCCCGCCGGGCTGCAGGAGGATGGTCGATTCGTAGTCGCCCACCACCTCGCCCGTCAATGCCTTGAGCCGGACCTGGAGATTGCAAGCCTGGGTCGGCAGCTCTGATGCGATCTGAACACTGAGCGAGTCGCCTGCCAGCGTACACGAGAGAACGACTGGGCCATAGAGGCGTTTGAGCGCATAGTGGGCTGGCTTCCATTCGCCCGAAAAATCGATCGTGGACCAAGACGGACCCGGCCAGCAATCATTTAGCTGCCAATACAAGGTCCCCATGCAAAAGGGCTCCCTTACCCGATGCGCCTCGATGGCCAAGGTCATCGCATCGCGCTGCAAGTATTGGCTCAGCTGGCAAAATGCACTGAAGTCTTTGGGGATGCCGTAGCGCGCCGTGAGAAACTTGAGGATGGGCGCATTTCCCTTGTAGCTTTTTTGGCGTTGGCGAATGGCGACACTTTCAAAATTCCAATCCGACTCCTTTATATAAGGTTGCAAAGTCGCGGGCGAAGGCCAGGATTGAAAACCATATTCGCTCATGAACCGCGGCACGTAGCGGCTGAATCCGTCGAGGCTGTCGGTGCCATGCCATACACCCCAATAGTGCATGTTTTTGTGTTTGAAGTTTTCCGCCTTGCCCCAGTTGCTGAGGGGGCTCGTGGGAATGTAGGCGCGGCCAGGATCCAACATGTTGAGCGTGCTCGGCACGTGGCCTTCAAAGAAATTCTGGTATCTGCCCCAAAGATTTGCCGCAAAGGCTTCATTAAATTTCCCCTCCTGCTGCCAACCCCAATTGTGCCAGGCGACGTCGATCTCATTGTTGCCACACCAGATGGCGAGGCTGGGATGGTGCCGCAACCGCAACACGTTGTCTTGCAGCTCGGCCTTCACATTCTCCAAAAAAGCACCCTCCAAAGGATACATCATACAGGCGAATGGCAGGTCTTGCCACACCATGATGCCGTGTGCGTCGCACCAGTCATAAAAGGCGTCGTCTTCATAGACGCCGCCGCCCCAGACGCGTAGCATGTTCATGCCCACCGCCTCAGCGGCTTGCAAAGTCCGCTCCTGTGCCGCGCGGCCGCGCGGCAAAAACACGTCGCTCGGCACATAGTTTGCCCCTTTCATGAAGACAGGGCCGCCCCGATCAGGCATAAATTCATTTACCGCAAAATAGAAACTCGTGCCCATGCTGTCGGGCGCCATCACCAGCCTGATGCTGCGCAAGCCGAGCGACTGCGTATGTTCGCTCAAAGTGGTCTGGTTGCGCTGCACCCGCACGCCAAACTTGTACAGCTTGGGCTCGCCCATGCCCCGTGGCCACCAAAACTCCGGTTGATGCACAACAAACTGCACCTCTACGGTGCGCTTGCCGCGTTCCAGCGCTCGCGTGGTCGACACTACAAGCTCGCCGTCGAGCAGCCAATCGATCTGGTAGCTCCCCGATTCGGCGACGTCTAGGTGCACGACCGTGCGCATGGGCACCTCCTCGGGCGCAAGCCTGAGCGGGACAGCGTGCAAGCGCTCGACCCGCACGCCCGACCATGCTTGCAGGTACACAGGCCTCCAGATGCCCGCTGTGAGCAGGCGCGGCGCGAAGTCCCAGCCAAAATTATAGGCTGCCTTGCGCACGTAAGGGCTGAGCTTGGGTTCGGCATCGTCGTTGCCAGACGGCAATTTGTAGGCCGACGCTTGATAGGCAGGCAGCGCCTGTTGCATGGGCGAGAGGAAATGGACCTCCAATACATTCTCCCCGATCTTGAGCTGAGGTTTGCAACTGAAGCGCCAAGTGCGGTGCATATTGTCGGTGATCCCCAACAATTGCCCATTGAGCAGGATCTCGGCATAGGTGTCGAGGCCCTCAAAGACGAGCTCGACTTGGGTCGGCAGCAGGTCGTCTGCGGTGATGGAAAAGATTTTGCGGTAGTCCCAGTCCAATTGCTCGATCCACTGCAATTGGGTGGCACTGTTGCCGACAAAGGGATCTGGAATGAGTTTGGCAGCCAAGAGATCGGTATGCACAGTGCCCGGCACCTGTGCCGACAACCAATCCTTGCCTGCATGCTCCCTGAATTGCCAGGAGCCTTGAAGATCGATGGTATGCTGGGCGTGAACGGTCAGCACCAGCATCACACAGATCGCAAACGACATTGCGCTTTTCAGGTAGCGCATCGCGCTAGAATCGGTTTGAGCTCAGCACGAGTGCAGCCACGAGTTGCAAAACCATGTATACGACGGCGCAGGTAATGACGATGGCGCTCGTGCGTTTTTTCTTGGCGATACGTTCGCGGGCCTCTTCGGCATGCCTACCATTCGGGAAATACTGGAGGTAGTGCTCGAAATAGGTGCGGCTGTTGTAGGTTTCGGCCGTTTTCCAAGCCTTTTCGTCTTTTTGCTCAGGGGTAATGGCCTCCTCAGCGACCTCTGCCTTGGTGCCAAACTCGACATTGGTGCGCTCGTTGGTATCGACCTGCACGTCGGCGGGCTCGGGTTGCTGCCCCTTGCCGATGAGCATCCAGATGCCTGCAAGCACTTTTTTCATGCCGCGGTGATCGTTGCCGCCAGTCCAGTCGCCGAGGTCGGCATAGGTGCGCGCCTCGGTGCCTGGAGGTGGAATGATGCCTGAGTCAAGCCGAACGGCGATCAAGCGCCCCAAACCGCTGCCAGCGCGGGCCTCGGCCTGAATGCGACCAGATCCTGCAGAGTTGTTGGTCCAGACCACAATTTGGCAGGTGGTGCTATTCATCGAGCCGCGCAGCATCTGTAAGCTTTCTTGGCTGGTTGCAGGCTGGTTGCTAAACCAGACCTTGAGACCCATCCATTCCAGCTCATGCACAAAAGCACGCACTCGCTCCGCGTCCTCGGGAGCATAACTGACATAAACATCAAACTGATCGTAAGCCATGTTACAAATTTATGAAGATGAATTAAGACAATTATCTGGTCGTGGCCAAATATGGGAAAGACAATTCATAGTATGAGCCTATCCAAGCTCAGCTCGCCGGTCATCGCCTGCTCGCGATGTCAATCGAAAACAGTACAGGCCGCTCTAGTAAACCCTAGAGCGGCCTGAAAAAAATTCTTCTGCCCTCAGAATCAAGCTTCCTGATCGACAATCACGATCTTCTCGATCTTGTCGCCTTGCTTGATGCCGTCGAGGAATTCCAAGCCTTCAAACACTTTGCCAAAGCAGGTATGGGCACGGTCCAAGTGGGCCGTCTGCTGCCGAGACAAGACGATGAAGAACTGTGATCCGCCTGTATCCTTGCCCGCATGTGCCATCGAGAGCACACCGCGGTCATGAAATTGGCGTTCGCCAGAGGTTTCACAAGGGATTTTGTAACCGGGACCGCCACGGCCGGTGCCCTCTGGGCAGCCGCCTTGGATCACGAAGCCCGGCAATACCCGGTGGAAATTCAGACCATCGTAAAAGCCCTTTTTTGCCAACACAACAAAGTTGTTGACGGTATTGGGCGTCTCTTTTTCATAGAGCTCTGCCTTGAGCAGGCCCTTTGCAGTATAGATTTCAGCAATTTTCATAGAATGCAAAACTAATAAAGCTTGGTGATGCAATGAAACTTTCCTTGGGGAGAGGATGCATTTTCCTTGAGTGTGATGACTTTGGCGAGAAAATCGATCTTGTGAAAACTTTTGCGACCTTCGCTATGTTCTCCAAGCAGAATAGAAAATATGAAACTTCAACTGGATTCCGTCCCAAGTATTTTTGGCTACCATGAGTTTGTCGACCACGTAGACAGGCTCCTTGAACAGGGCATGACCACAGGCACCAATCACTCAGAAGCCTACTTGGACTATACGCGCATCAATCAGCAGCGCACCCACCGCGTGTATAAAACCAGCGAAATCCAGCCCGAATTGCAGGCGGCCATCCAAAAATTGAAGCGGAGTTACCACTGGATCGTGATCGTGGAGGCTTGGTGTGGCGATGTCTGCCAAAGCCTGCCAGTGATCGCAAAGGCGGCTGAGCTCAGCGACAAGATCAAGCTGGAATTAATTCTGCGCGATGAAAACGTAGAAATCATGGATCACTTCGAGACCAATGGTGGCCGTGCGATTCCGATTTTGGTGGTCATGGATGCTGATACAAATGAGGTGATCACCCATTGGGGCCCGCGACCTGCGCCTGCCCAGCAAATGGTGATGGACTACAAAGCCCTCACGGAAAAGGTGCCTTACATGGAGTTTGTAAAAGAATTGCAACTCTGGTACACCCACGATAAGACGCTCACGCTGCAAGCTGAGTTGCTGAATCTCGTGAATGGCTTGGAAGGATAACGTTGCTCATCCGCCGCTTTTCCCCTTAATTGATACTTCCTGCCTCGCGTCTTTGACGAGGAGAATCCCATGTAATTGTGCCGTTTCTAGCGCATTCTGCTCAGGTAGGACGCAAACCCAGCGATGAAAATGATCGCCAATCCTATACCCATGCCCATCAATACCAATACAAACACCTTGGGATCAAAATTGAGGTCGGGATTTACAAAGCTGCTGTCCATATAATCCATCGTCATCTTGGAGCTCAGCAGGAAAATGATCGTCGCTGCGGTTTCCAAGACCACAAACAGGTAAAATCCGATTTTGGACATGCGCAACAGGAGGATTGCAGCCGCGATTTTCCCGATTTGGGCCACGAGTGTGGTGATGTTCATCCACAGAGGAGTTTCGACAGTATTGAGATCAGGCACAAACATCGTCATGAGCAAGTAGCCAAAATAAAATACCGATCCCGCGATCGTCAAGATTGACAACACGGTCACCAAGGTGGGCCTTTTGAGTTCTGGGTCTTGCTCGCTCATGCCAGAGATCTTTTTTTGATGGATGAATTTATGAAATATCGGCAAGACTTGGAGAAAAGTAGGTTTTCTCATTTTTTTTCAGGCATTTTTTCGGCCGCTCGCTGCTTCATGGGCCAAATTTTGCGAATTTTATTATTGTTGACAACTGACTGTCAGGGCATTGCAACATATGTCATTTCAAATTTCACGCTAACTCGAAAAGTTCACGTTTTGCAAAGCTTGTTCGTCTTATAGGAAAGGGCCTCCTGTGGTGGCCCTTCTGGTAGGCTTGTGCGTCAATTTGTAGTCTTATGAAAATCGCAGCATATTTTTTCCGAGGCAACACCAGTCAACAGGGTTCTGCCCTGCGCTGAGACCCCGGTATTGGTCTCAGTCGCAGGCCGCACAAGGCTTACCATTTTGGAAGGAGAGCCGTCGTTCTCAACTGCGAGAGCGGCGGCCATTTTTTGGACCGACGAAATTCAACCCGAAAAACCCGATTCCTCGGGTTCCTCTAGCTCTATGAGCAGTTCCATCAAAAAATTGTTGGCACAACGCAAAATTGATCGCGTGCCCTGTCAGAGATGGTGGATGCACGGCAAAGGCAGGTTTTACTACGGCACCAACTCCCGGCGATTGCACGCGAGCACTCCTCAGATTTGGGGATTGTCACCGCTTCGGATTAGTTTTGGGCTATGAAGGACTTTTCCCGCGCGGTTTGGGTTTTGCTGCTGGCGATTAGCTTGCCAGCCATGGCATGGTCTCAGTACAATCTGGAGGAAATGGGCATCGAACTCGGCCCGGGCTTGGCCACCTTGCACAATGCTTCGGGCAATGCCCTCGGCCCTGCCGCCAACGCCAATGTCTTCTATTCCCACTACGCCTGCGGCAAAGGCTACGGCTTTCACATCACAGCTGGCGGCACGGCAATGTTTCCCAGCATTGCCAATGGCGAAAAACTCATTGATGCGGCCAACGCTGGCAAAACAAGTTTTCAACTTGCAGGCATCGATGTCGGTGTGCTAGGCAAATTGAGAATCCATGAATACCATCGCCCCCGGGAATGGGCGCTCTTTCTAGGGCCCAAGTTGATGGTACCTTTCATGACGCGTTTCAATAGCACGCTGGAAGCACAGCCACTGAGCCAAGTCACATCATCCGTCAATCATCTCTGGACAGGCGTGCAACTCAGTGTGCAGTTTCGGCAGCCCGTGAACAAAAAGACATCTTGGTTCATCCACCCCGGCGTCGAATATTACTTTCTGCCTGCTTTCTCCTCCGTCGGTGCAGGGGCAACCCGCCCATTGTACATCTTCCTCAATTTCGGCTACGCCTTCTGGGATCAGCGTGGCTAAGGCATCGCCTTGCGGCCTGCCTTTCCGCCCGAACTGTATCGCTATTGCTTCAGGTAACGGTCGATCGCAGACTTCACAAATTCATCGCCTTCCTTTTCCTGCAATTTCTTGAAAAAGGCAGTTGTTTCCTCGTTTTTGCCCATTTCAGAGAGACTCTGAACAGCAAAAAACCGCAGCCAGCGTTCCTTGTTGTTGGTGATCATGTCTTTGAGCACTGCCGCGCCCTCCTGCTGTTCCTGCACATTCCGATCCTTGAGCCAGCCGCCAAAACCGCGCAGGAGCGACGTTTTCACCGAGCTTCCCACAGCAGGATTGCGCAATTGTTCCAAAACATAAGGCAAGGCCTTGTCGCTGTTGGATTCACGCAGGATGCGGGCGATGGAGCCTGAAAGGTGCTTTTCGCCACCATTCATCAATTGCTCAGCCATTCCCCTGCCACCTGCCGAGTCGATGGCAAAGATGTTTTCCAAGGCCAGCCTGCTCACGCTGTAGCTGCTATCACCTACGGCCTTGCCCAAGCGCGTGATTGCTTGGGCCATGATCGCTGCCCGTGCAGGTGTTTGCAACAGCGCCGCGCCATCACCCAAGTAGGCAATGGCATTGCTCCGCACATCTGCTTCGGGATCGTCAACCAATTGCAGCGCCATTTCCAGCACCTGATCTTGCTGGGCGTCATTCAACCCGACAAACGGAGTCAGCGCCAACAAGCGCGTGCCACGATAGGCATTTTTGGCAAGTGCTGTGAGCGCGCTCACATCTGCAATGCCCGTTTGAGGAGCGCTCAGGCGCGTGACGGCCTCCGCCTTTTCTCCAAAACCCTTGCCAGACTTCAGTTGCTGCGTCCAAGCCGCTGCATCCATGCCTGAAACCTTGCGCACATTGCAGAGCAGCGACCGCTCTGGATCAAAGCTCACATAAGTCGGTGCAGCATTCACATCAAACTCAAAAGTTGTGTCGGCGGTCTCCATCCACACTTGTATCGCCTTGTGTTTCGTGCCCACGACATAGTCAAGCGCCACAGGAATCCTGAACACGGGACTCTGGGTGAAATCTTGCACCTGCTGCACGCGCAAGGTATATTTTCCGTTGTGGAAGTCGTGGGTGAGCTCGAGTTCGGGGTGGCCGGCTTGCAAAAACCATTGATCAAAAAACCAATTCAGGTCTTGGCCCGTCACTTCCTCAAACGCCAAGCGCAACTTGTGGATCTCGACATCATCAAATGCGTTCACCGTGAGGTAGCGCTTGAGGGCTGCAAAAAATGCATCGTCGCCCACCTGCGTGCGCAGCATGTGTAGCACCTGCCCGCCTTTTGCATAGCTGTGCGCGTCAAACATCGCATCAGCACTTTGGTGGTGGTAGCGGATGATGGGATAAATGCCCCGGCTTGCGCTGCGCAGGTAGCCACGGCGGTCATCGAGCAGGTGCTCCTGCGCCTGGTCTGCGCCATACTTGTGCTCGATCCAGAGGTATTCGCCATAGGTTGCAAATCCTTCGTTCAGGCTCAGGTTGGCCCAGCTCTCACAGGTGACCAAGTCGCCAAACCATTGGTGGAAGAGTTCATGGGAAATGATGTCTTCCTCGGTATTGTCGAGGTGCTCGCGGGCATCGTGCTGCAAGCGGCCATAGTGCGTGGTGGCACTGGTATTCTCCATGGCCCCCGAGACGAAGTCGCGCACGACCACCTGCGAATATTTGGGCCATGCGTAGTCCACGCCCAAGCGCGTGGAGAAAAACTCAATCATTTCAGGTGTGTTGCCAAAAACCATCTTAGCATAGCGCTCAAAATCGGGCTCGACATAGTAGCTCACCTCGCGGCCGCGCCATTGGTCCTTGACGATGGCGTAGTTGCCGATTGCCATCATGAAGAGGTAGGGCGCGTGGGGCAGGTCCATGCGCCAATGATCGGTGCGCGAGCCGTCGGTGTTCTTGTGCGAGTCGACGAGCAGGCCGTTGGAGAGGGTCTTGAAAGAGTCGGCGACGGTGATGAAGATTTCATCGGTGCAGCGCTGGTTGGGGGTGTCGAATGTCGGGAACCAAGCGGGGCTGCCGTGCGACTCCCCCTGCGTCCAGATTTGGCGGGGCTTGCCGGCGGTCTCACCGCGGGCATTGATGAAGTAGAGGCCTTGGTCCTCGGCAGCCTCCTCTGAGACCAAGCTGGCCAATTCGGATGGCCGTGCTGTATAGTCGATGTAGACGCTCAGTGTCTCTTCCTTGGCATAGCTGCGGTCGAGTTGGATGCTCAGTTTTTCATTGTCATAGTCATACTTGAGTTTGCGCAGGTCGTTGCCGCTTTTGAGGGCGACTTGATGAATGATGAAGCCCTTTGCATCGAACTCTACCTTGTCGGCAGCCGCAAACCATGGGCGCAGTGTAAGGGTCGCCTCGCCTTTCATTTGCTCCTTTTCCCAGTCAAAACTCACACTGAGCCGGGTGTGGATCAGGTCAAATGTTTTGGTTTCGGAGGCGCGGTAGGGGAAGCTAGGACTTGCTGGGCGTCCGGCAGGGGTGGCATTGTTGGTTGGTGTGGTCGTGGTGGTAGGTTGATGGTCGGGTTTGGGAACGCGTGTTTTGCAACCCAAGCACATCAACAGCACCATCGACAAGATCAGAGATTGGCTTTTCATTTGGCAATCCAGTTAAAAATCGGCAATTTTCAGCCGCAAAGGTGGGGATTCTCTCCACCAATCACAAAGTAAAGCGAGACGCTGATGTTTGAAGCTAAGGTCAATGGCGAACATATTTTTGAGGTGGCACTCACCGCACAGGGCTATGCACTCGATGGGAAGCCCGCTGCCGTCGACGTGCAGCGCCTGAACGACCATTCCTTTCAGGTGCTTTACCACGGGGCTTCGCACACGGTGCACATCGCTTCGGTGGATTATGCTGCCAAGACCGTTGTGCTCAAGGTCGATGGCAAGCGTGCCGAGGTGAACCTGAGCAATGAGATGGACCGTCTCCTGAAAAAGCTCGGTTTGGAGAATGCAGGGGCCCTCAAAGTCAGCGACATCAAAGCCCCGATGCCGGGTCTCATCCACTCCATCAAGGTCGTCGACGGGCAGCAAGTCGCCAAGGGCGATCCATTGCTGATCCTCGAGGCGATGAAGATGGAAAATATGATCAAAGCTCCCGCAGACGGCATCGTCGGCAAGATCCTGGTGAAGCAAGGACAAAGCGTCGACAAGGGCATGGTGATGATTGCCATGAAATAATCTTGGCTGCTGCCACTACCTGCTTTGCGCATTGTGGCCTAATTTGCACCGCGAATTCCAACTCCCAAGTTCCACAATCATGAGCGGCACCCTATTTCTCGCTGGCATCCTCCAATTTCAAAGCCGACAACGCTTTGAAGAGGCCTTGGAAGCATTGCGCACCGAAGAAACCTATTCCGCACAAAGCTCATTGGTGCCTGCTTTTGAGGCGGCCATGATCAGTGATACCCTGATGGTGCTGCGCCACCATCCCGTGCAGTCGGGCAATTTTTATGACCGCATCATGGCCGAGGCCTATTTGCTGTCTGAATTTGCGGGTCGCGGCTACTTGGCAGGCGTCTTGCGTGGGCCGAGCCCGCGCGTGCAAGTGGCTATGGCAGCAATGAGCTATCCCGTCGTCGACGGCTTCAAGCCGCAGCCCGATCCCAATCCGGCAGAGGATTACCTGCCGCGCCTCACCAATCAGCAACTCACCTATCAATACCGATCCGAAGGCCGTGAAACCGACGTGGTTTGGACATCGCGCAACAGCAAACATGGCCATTTTCAATACATCTATTTCCCGCAAGAAGGTAGCAACGACCCCTTCAACGACTGGTGGGATGGGCATTATTTTCTGAAATCGGGTTCCCAATGGTTTGGGGTGACGACCGACCTCGACGCGCAAGCGCTGAGCGATCCTGCTGAGGAAGAAATACAGCTCATCATCGATGGCGCGGCGCAGCCGGGCCATACATTTTTCTCTTACGTGCCCGGCACCGAGAGCTTCAGGCTTTACACCCATGAGGGTTATGAGGACGTCGAAACGCCGATGGGGGATTTCGCGCGCTGCATGAAAGTGCGTGTGGACTTGTATTTCTTGCCGACCGAGGAGAGTCGCTACACGAGCGACGAATCCGAAAAAGCATTCAAAAAAGTCACCACAACACATTATTTCGGGAAAGGTGCGGGCCTGGTGAAGCTGCTTTTTGAGGACGGTGACTTGCAGCTCGCAAAGGTCGAGGCCAGTACCGAGGTACCTGAACCGGCGGTGGACCCTAGCCCATCGAGCGCCGAGACCCCTCCAAAAGAGCTGCCCAGCACCAAAAGCGGTAAGCCTTGGTGGAAGTTTTGGTGACCAAAGTCCGCGTATTCCTGATGCCTCGCATGGCATTTTCATGAATGATCGCAGGACAGATCACTGCATTGGACTTCGGTGGAGCGGCAAAGTATCGGTCTCCCAATCCATCCAATAGTTTTGTGCGGTGCCAACAGCATCTCGAATCCCGAAAATCGTATCTTGGGCTTTGCAATTGCCATGGAACCTGGACGTGCCTCTAATACACCACCTCCTTTTCCCGAAGGATGGTGCGGACTCTGGAAAGACCCGCTCGGCAAGGTCATGTTCATTCGCCGGGAAAGTGAGCGCAACCTCTTGGTGAGCTTCACGGCGGGCATTCAGGAGGCCTTTTTCCCACTGCTTACGAGTCCCATTGGCATCACGCGCCACCTCCCAGCCATTTACATGATCGATTCCTATGGTGTGCCGGTATTGCAGATCGACATCGGTGAGCCGCACCGCGGGCCGCGCTACGACATCCATTTTGTATTTGGGGAAGGCGACCGCCTGCGCACCGCCGAACCGTGGGACATCGTGAGTGGCATCATCGCGCGACCGCAACTCGCCCTCGGCTGGCGCGCTGCCAACGAGGAGCATCCCGAGCTAGCCTGGGCCTATCCGCTCAGCAACTACTGGAAGGCCGACGAGGAGGAGATGCGTTTTCGGGCTTTTCACGGCTGGTGAATTGCATGATGCTATCTTGATTGACCAATCTGACGACAGCTATTCTTATGGGTTGAATCTGTCATCAATCATTGAAGCATCGGCTGTATTTTCCCTAAAAATGCCTAACTTGTGGCAACGGCCGCTTGCTTGGTATAGCAACAGCTAAACTTTTTCACCCGAATTCAGATTTCATTTTGGCTGCTTTCTCCAAATGCTCGTTTGCTGTGTTTTGGATTGCGTTTTGCATCCAAGCATCGCTGTTTGCGCAGCAAGATTGGCTACGTAGTTGCCAATGGTCACAAGCCTTCATCGCCAACCAAGGTCAGTACGATGCCTTGGCCGCGCAGGCTGGGGATCGGGGTCGGTTTGTGATCGATCATGGCAATCGGTGGCAGGTGTTGGTCGGGGATCGGGGCATCCATTACCTCATGCAAGCTCCCTCGGAGCAGGCCGATTCCGATGACATTTCAGATCTGACATCGACGCTCTCGTCCAATAGAAGTCTCATTTCTATGGAGTTTGTCGGTGCCAATCCCATGGTCGAGTTCATGCCCGTCGGTTTGCAATCTGCATATTTCACATATTCTCTATTGTTGGATGGCGAGCCGAAGTCGTGGGATCATGTGCCTGCCTACACGCAGGTGAGCCTTCCCAATTTGTATGGAGGGATCGATGCGTTCTTGAACACCAAACCTGAAGTTGGCCTCAAATACAGCTTCGATCTGCATGCGGGGGCCGATGCCTCGCAGATCAGGTTGCGCTGGACGGGAGCAAGCCCGTCGCTCGACGCTGATGGTGACATCCATTTGCCTGCCGTCGTGGGTGAATTGATCGACCACAGACCCACGGCTTGGTACAGCGACGAGCCTGCGTCTACCATTCCAGTGGCGTTTGTATTGGATGGCCAAGATGTCACCTTTCAATTGAGCAGCTATGATCATCAGCGGGCAGTCACCATCGATCCCTGGACCGTGAACCCTGCATTACCCGCTCCCAACAACCGTGCCTACGAGGTGGAATGCGATGCGCTGGGCAATGTCTATGCCTATGGTGGCTCAGGAATTCAAGCCCTCCAGAAATATGATGCGGCGGGCACCTTGTTGTGGACGCATATATCGCCTTGGGGTGGTGTAGGCGGTCTCGGTGATTTGTACACGACGCCTGCAGGAGATTGCTACATTGTTTCTTCGCCAGTTAGCCTGAAAAAAATCTCTCCAAATGGTGCGTTGGTGCACTTGACTACTACTGGCGGCGCTTGCCCGTATGCTTATTTAAACGTGACACAGAGCTGCAATCCCTCACGGCTCGTCGCCACGGGCCACGTCTCGCCAGGAGCGGGTACCTCTGCGATCGTAGGTGCCGTAGATACCAATGGCACAACTGATCTCTGGACCAACAATACCGCGATCGGCTTGTCGTCTACGATACTCGCCCAAACAATCAGTAGCAATGGCAACTATTACCTTTTGGGCGAGTCATTTTTGATTGCACTCAACCAGAACTTGGGACTATTGTACAGTGCTTCCTCTGGGGTCTCTTTCAACACGTTTGGCCCAACATACCGTGAATATGCAATGCAAACCCAAAGCATCAACGCCATTGCTGCCAACAGCTCACACATCTATTTCCAGACAGGCCTGACCGTGCAAAGGCACGCTATCGGCAACGGTGCCCTGCTTGGCACTGCCCCGATTCCGGGAGGGTCTGCCCAATCCATATTCTTCAACTTCTTCATAGCGCCCAGCAATTCTGGATTGGTGCTGGATGGCTGCAACAACCTCTATGTCGGCTCGAGCAATGGCGTCTATAAATTTGACGCCAACCTCAACCTGCTCGGATCGACTCCGACGCCTGGTGCTGTCTACGACATCGCCATCAGCAACATAGGCACAGTCATCGCAGCAGGAAACGGATTCGTCATGTCTGCAAACGCCTTAACGCCATGCGGTCCCATGGTGATTGCTTGCCCAGTGATCTTGCCGGTGACGTTGGACTATTTCAAAGGCGAATGTCACGATGGGAATGTCGAGCTGCAATGGGGCACGCAGGCAGAAACCGGATTGGATCGTTTTGAGCTCGAGCAATCGGCCGATGGCCAAAAATGGTCTTCGGTCGGCGTGGTCTTGGTTCCCGCCGATGGTGCCGACGCCCACCAATATGCATTCGCCTTGCCCGTACCTCAAACTCCCCTGAACAACTACCGGCTGAAAATGATCGACCACAATGGTGAAAGCCAATATTCGGGACTTGCGAATTTGAAACCTTGTGGCGAAACAGATGCTGAGCCCAAAATCTATCCTACCATCACCGATGGCGTCTTGCATGTTGCGTTTGAGGGCCATGCCGATGAATTGTTGCACCTGGAGGTGAGGAATGTGCTGGGGCAAGAAGTGAGTCGTATTGCGTTGCTATTGGGCGAGCGATCCACGTTTTCCATTGCCTCGCTGCAATCGGGCTTGTATTGGATCTCGTTCAGGGATGACCGAAACCGTCTGCTCGGGAGACCGGCAATGGTCGTGAAACGCTGATGGTGGGAGCCTATTTTTTGAAGCCGGATTCGCTGCTTATTTTTGTCGAAATCGATGGACTTGACTCAACAGAACGTATGACCATCTCTTGGAAAGATTTTTGGGACGTGAGCAAGGATATCGTACTGCCGGAATCGGCGACGGTCATCGGCAGCGTACTGCTTTATGGATTCTTGGGCTTTCTCTTGGCCATCGCCTTGCTCCTGCTGGGTCGTCGGGTGCGGCTCTTCACCCGGAATCGCAAGTATTACAACTGGGCCGTGAAGCTCTACATTCCGCTCATCCTGCTGGGAACGCTTTACTTTTCCTTGCAGCTCGGGGTAGTGCGTGGCATTTACAAGGTGATGAGCCACCAAGCCCAAAACATCACGGAGGGAGTGTATGCGCAGACAGTGGATCGCCTCTTTGAGACGCAGGCTGAAAAAGACGCCTATCTCACCATTTTGCGGGCGACGGTGACGGTTTACAATCAATCGAGTACTGCATTTGCCGACACTCTCAAACAAAACATCATGGACAACGAGGTGGGCTATGGCCTCGTGGACGAGACCAAAAACAAGGTCTCTGCCTACCTCATCGACACCTACAAAGACGACCTTTTCAGCGCCATTGTCGCCGGAGCGATCTCTCAAGCTTCCAAGAAGGCGGCTCCTGCTGAGCTCTCTTGGTCTGAGTCGCGCGCCCTCATCGACGTCTTGTTGCAAGCGGATGCTGCCCAGCTGGAAGTTGCGATCCACCAAAAACTGATCGAATTGCTGGATCGGCTCTTCTATTCCCAATACGCCAGCATCCGCACGTCGACACTCTTGCTTTGGTTTTTCATCGTGATTTTCATTCCATTGCTGGAGTGGGGCATCTATGTGCAATGGCTGCGCGGCTACCTTGATCGGCGGCGCGAGGCCGCCGACGCCAACGACATGGCTTGAGCATCAATCTATTTTGACGACCTTTTGTTGGAAGCTGCCATCGGCATTGGTCACTTTCAGGAGATAGGCACCGGGGGCCAAATCACCCAAGTCCAGGTTTTTGCGAGCTGCTGCTGGAAATTGCCGCAGCATGAGCAGGCGAGCGCTCAAGTCGTAGACGGCAACTTCACATGGGCTGTCGCTGCGCGTCTGCACATAGACCTCGGCTGCGGCTGGATTGGGGAAAATGGCCATGGCCTGCCCTACGGGCAACGCAGGTTCGGGAACTTCGCCCACGACAAAGAGCGTTTTGCCCACGCCTTGCAAGGGCAGGTCCTTGCCATGCCGGTCGATCATGGTCGCCTCAGCGGGTGTCCAAGGCAAGGGCGAAATCGTCTTGTCTCCGGGCTGCTTGCCTGAGATGTTGTCGATCACGACGATACCGATGCGCGCCACGATGCCCTCGCCCGACACGGATTGATGGTCTATGCGCGTAAAGGCAAGGTCGATGCGCCCCAGCGCATGCATGTGTCGCACGAGCGTGAGCAGGTTCACGCCCTGCTGCCCGACCCAACAGCTGTCAAAATCTACCTGCACCGAGGCCGAGTCTACCAATTGGGGATCGTAGAAGACAGACCAAGCCAAGCCGTAGACGCTGTCTGCAGGATGCTGCTGCGAACCCAAGCGTACCCATAGATGCACATAGCTGCTGTCGGGCACACTGTCGATGACGGATTCGATCGCAAGCTCAGGATCGTTGCCACCGCCACCGAGCAGGCCTGCCATTTTGTTGTGTGTCTGGCTGTAATTGGTGGTGATGGCCAGCGTGTCGCTAGCGACCACGATGCCATCGCCATTGCAGTCGGCGTGTGCAGAGTTGCTGCTCCCAAGTATACCGCCCGCCCACGGGGTGGCCGGCTGCCCGATCCAATTCAGGCTTGCATTTGGCCGCAGTGCACCTGTGTCGTTGTAGGCGATGCCGATGCTCAGGAGGTCTTGGTTGTTCACGATGCGGTCGTCGTTGGCGTCGCCAGGCCAGACGTCAAATGCGCCCACGCGCAGGTGGGTGCTCGGGTCGCCCAAGATATTCATGCAATAAATGTGGTTACGGTAGACCTGATCGGGCCAGATGCCCGACATGCTATCGGCGGTATAAGTCATCCATTCACCCAGACTGTTGCCTGGCTGATCGACAAATGCTGTATGGGAAAATAGCTCACCCCAGTTACCGACCGGCGTGAGGTAGCTCACTGAGGTATAGCCAATGATCGCGATGGCACCCTTTTCTGGCTCCAATACCCACTTCTCGCCAAATGACAAGGTGTCTCGCCCAAAATCGTTGGCCGAAGGGCCTTGCATCAGCATGACCGGAAATCGCCCTTGGTTTGAATAATTGATCGGATCATCGAGGTGGATGTCACCCATGAAATGTCCAAAATAATTGATAAACCCGACACCGTCATTGACGATGGACGTCAAGGTTCGCGCAGCGCTATCCACCTGCACCGAATCCAGCCAGCCATAATTTTGCACGCGACCCAAAAATGGAGCGCCTTCAAATCGCTGCTCATACTCTGCCTGGTAATTCCTGATCGGCTGATACTCGGTGGTATCATACGCAAATGTCATGAACAACCCGTCACGCATCCAGGTGGCGGCGGCGATCGTCTCATGCACCGACAGTTTGTCGATGTAGTCGAGGCCCTCTTGATTGGTCGAGATGGGAATGCGCCCGATTGCTGCCTCCAGCTGAATCGGCGCAGCGACTGTGTCGCGCAAAAAACTACTTACATACAAATTGTCGCTCACGGGCTCGCCATAGGCTGGTACATGATTGACTCCGCCAGCACGAATATCGACCTTGCCCGTGCCCCAGATCAGGAAGTAGTCTGGCTTCACGGCCCATTGGTCGAGCGCATACTTCGCAAACCGCTTGATGGCCAAGGGATGCGGGCTGCCGTTGCCAAACTCATTGTAGACTTCGTCGGTGTAGACGATCTTGACGGTGAGTGGGTTGCCGGTGCTGCCTTGGCGGTAGCTCTGATACGCAACCGCGCTAGTTGCCAATTCCCTTGATGTGATGAGTACCATATTGGCTGCATTCGTGGTATTGCTGAGCGTGGATGTGGGACCAACCTGAATCAAAGGACTGCCGATCGCTGCATCTGAACTCAGATACACCAATCCTTGCGAGTTCTGACCCGCAATCCAAATGCCCAAGCTGTCTCCATGGATGGTGTCGGCATAGCGCACGTGGTGCACCAAGTCATAGCCCACGGCCAGATTGCCGACGGCGATGTGGCGAAATTTGTAGTAGACATCGGTGCCGTTGTTAACCGGAACAATGGCCGTCGCATCACCGTCCAAGTCGGTTGACGCGGGATAAGTGATCGCAGCCACGTTGAGGTAGTGCCGATCGTTGGTGTTTCCAGCTAGTGTCGTCACATGGATGCGCAGCGCTTGAGTGTCACCGAGCATGGGAAATGGACAGGCGAGGTCTCGCTCCCATACTTTCAAACCTGAGATGGTATCCAGCAGCAGCAATTGGTTGTTGAGGTAGATCTCATATATTTGGCGCCAAGAGTCCATGCTTTCGAGCCGCAGATGCAGGTTGGCTGGGCTGCTACCGAGGGCATGTGGCGTAGGGATTTGGAGAATGAAATCACTTGCTGGGGAAATTTGGCCTCCAGCATAGCCTTCTCCAAATATCCACTCAGGATTCAAGGCAATGAAAATGTCGTATTGAGAAGCTCCTCTCGCAATGAAGTTTGCACCATTATTGGGCTCATACTCGATCAAACTCGTGCGCAGGTAATCCTCGAGCAGCAAGGGCGGCGGCACCGAGGCCAAAAGGGAATTCTGCAACCGCAGCCCAGGCAGATTGTCAACATATAGGAAATAGGCCGAGGTATCTGAGAAGGTCGAGATATTGGGGTTGGGATGCAATGAGCCGTCCGATCGATTGTTGTATGCATTGATATACAAGAGTGTATCTAGCCCTCCGTCGTTGCGCCTGCCAAAAAATTCCAGGTAGTTCCACTGGCCATTGCTTGTTGTGTCTATATGGATGTATTGCTCGACGCCGCGGTACAAAAGGTGGAGACGACCAGGGTCGATGGCTGTAGTATCCCATCCTGCTGAAGAAATTTGCTGGGCCGATGCGCGGTAAATGCCATCGTGGGCGACCTTGAATTCCAGATAGTCGATGCTAGGATCATACCATGCATTCCCATAATCAAATGACTGGGCAGACAGGCGCGAAACAGACAGCAAACCACAGCTTGCGATCAAGAGCAAGGTTAGCATCTGGGTATGAACAAGGCGAAAGTGCATTGGGAACTTCTTCATACTACAAAAATCAGGGTTAATGCAGCCCAAACACAATACAAATATCCTCACAAATCGGAATCAAAAAGACAATTTTTTCATTCAACACAACACTCCATTTAACAATAATGATTATTTTTGAACCAAAACTTGAATCGCAAAACATCATACATCGGAACTAAATTTTTCCATGGAAAAAGAAAGCAAGCTCCACCGCTATCTCAAAGCATGCACTGGCTATGAACTGAGGCGGATGCGTGTCTTGCTGGAATCTCCCTTTTTCAACCTGCGGCCAGAAATCTTGCGTGTTTGGGATTTGATAAGGCCATTCTTCCCAAGCTCTGAATCGCCGCTTCCCACTGCTGAGGACATTTTTGCAGCTGCATTTCCCGACCAAATCATGGACATCGCCAAGCTGCGCCACCTGTTGAGCGACCTGTGCAGGCTCATCGAGGAGTTTTGGCAGCTGCAACAACTCCAATCCCGGAGCGATCTCCAAAGTCAGTTGCTGTTGCAAGCCCTCGCCGACCGCGACTTGGATCAGGACTTTGACGCGACGATGCTCAAAGCCCAAACCCAGCTCTTGGCCGACCCGCAGCGCGGCGCGGCATACCTAAGGCAGCGCTACGACCTCGCTGCGCAGCAGCACGACCACAACGTGCGCAGCAGCAACCGCAGCACGCAGGCGGGCCTGCAAGCAGCGCTCGAGGCCCTCGACGAGGAGTACCTCGCCAACAAGCTGCGGCTCGCGGCGGCGGCTATCAACCGCGCCATCGTGCTCGGC
>JANPHP010000420.1:0-15572 GCA_031424495.1 Bacteroidota bacterium
CCGCCAGGCTGATATCGGGCAGCTGCATCCATTCGGTCAAATTGGCCAGCGGGCCCTCCCCTTCTTCGCCGGGTTCATAACCCTCGACATTGGGCAGCACGACGGGCAATTCAGATTCGGGCAATGCATAAGGCAAGCCGTCGCGAAACACGATCGGGAATGGCTCGCCCCAGTAGCGTTGCCGCGAAAAATTGGGGTCGCGCAAGCGGTAATTCACCCGGCCCTCGCCGATGCCCTTGGCCGCCAAGGCTTCGATCGCGCGGCGGACGGCCGCCTTGACCTCCAAGCCATTCAAAAAATCGGAGTTGATGAGCTTGCCTTCCTTGGATTCGTAAGCCTCCTCAGAGACGTCGGCCCCCTCGATGATCGGCAAAATCTCCAGACCGAAGTGCTTGGCAAATGCATGGTCGCGGCTGTCGCCTGCCGGCACCGCCATGATGGCACCCGTGCCATAACCCCACAAAACATAGTCGGCCGTCCAGACCGGAATCTTACGCCCCTGCGCAAATGGATGCTCGACATAAGCGCCGGTAAATTTGCCGGTTATCTTCTTTTCTTGCTGCCGCTCGACCTCGCTGCGGTTTTTGGACCAAGTTGTGTACTCGAGCACATCGTCCTTGCGGTCTGAGCTCACGATCTGCTCCAGCAGCGGGTGCTCAGGTGCGAGCACCATGAAAGTCGCGCCAAAAATCGTATCGGGACGCGTCGAGAAAACCTCGATGCGCTCGCTGTGGCCGTCCAATTGGAAGAAGAAATTGGCACCCTCGCTGCGGCCGATCCAGTTGCGCTGCTGCTCCTTGATCGAGTCTGACCATTGCAAACGGTCGAGTCCCGCGAGCAGGCGGTCTGCGTAGGCCCGCATTCGGAAGGCCCATTGGCGCATGGGCTTGCGCACGACGGGGTGCCCGCCGCGCTCAGAGACGCCGTTGATGACCTCGTCATTGGCGAGGACCGTGCCGAGTGCTGGGCACCAATTCACCTCGGTATAGGCGATGTAGGCGATGCGGAAATGCAGCGAAATGCGATGCTGTTCCTTCGCGCTGAAGGCCTTCCACTCGGCGGCCGTAAAACTGCCATCGAAGTCGTGCTGCGCAAGCAAACCCTCGGTGCCTTGCGCCTCAAAGTGGGCGAAGAGCGTTGCGATCGGCTCGGCCTTGTCGGTAGCGCGGTTGTACCAGCTTTCAAAAATTTGCAGAAATATCCACTGCGTCCACTTGTAATAGGCTGGATCACAGGTGCGCATGTCGGTGGTATCGGGATCGTAGCCGAGCCCGATGCGGCCGAGCTGCTCTTGGTAGGTGCGCACATTGGCCTCGGTGGTCACAGAGGGATGCTGTCCGGTCTCGATGGCATATTGCTCGGCGGGCAAGCCGAATGCATCAAAACCCATGGGATGCAAGACATTGAAGCCAGCAAGTTTTTTGTAGCGCGCCACGATGTCGGTGGCGATGTAACCGAGTGGGTGGCCGACATGGAGCCCGGCCCCGGAGGGATAGGGGAACATGTCGAGCACGTAATACTTTGGTTTGGAGGAGTTAGGATCGATGGCGAAGCTGCGCTTCTCCTTCCAATACTGTTGCCATTTGGCCTCGGTGGCTTGAAAATCGTAATTGCCCATAGGGGTGCTTTTGTATTTTGGCCCGCAATTTAAGCAGGATTATAGGATAATGGAGGCAAGGGACGCGCAATGGCCAAATTTTGCGGATGAACCGACGCCATGCACATGGTGATCGGCGAAACAATCGCAAAAGGCCGCATTCGCGGCACGCAATTCATACAATCGAGAAAATGGATCAGCGAAACATCGCCTTGATGCTGCCCCAGGTGCGTTGCACCGAAGTTGGGTTGTGGGTAATGTCAGTATAATAGGTGAAAACCGCGCCGTTTTGAAAGACCTGAAGCTTATAACTGATCGTCTTGGCTTCGTCTTTGAAAACAGTGTAATCCTGAAACGTATAGGCTAGGGCACCATTGGGGTTCACATTTCCAAGCAATGCATACAGGGTCTCATCATTGACCTTGCGCCAGAGCTTAAAATCTGTGACACCAGCTTCGCTAGGCACTTCCCAGGAAATGACAACATCAGACCCATAAGGAGACGCGTGAAAATAGTTCAGCGTCAAATTTTGAGCCTTCATGGTGCCTCCCAAAAGCACTAGCGCAACCGTGACCAAGAGCACTAAAGTTGCATTTCTCATACCCATGTAGCAAAATTAATGAATAATAGCCCCTATCCAAATGCCGAACCAAGAGTGTGGAGAAAATCTTACTAGCCCACGCCGCGGAATGGCTTCGATGATACCATACTATAAGGCTCATTCCCCATTGCCACCGCCGTCTGAATCCTTCAATGACTCGTCGACGACGTTCGCAAGCAATATCATTTCCCTCGCCCCAGCATTTTGGCTCACAATCGCCCCGCATTGGCTTACAATCAGCTTTTCCAACATTCTCAAAAAAAAATCCTAACCGATTGTCGATTTGTCCAATGAAGTTTCTATCTTTGCCCACTCGTTTGTAAAAAGCTCTATTAAGGATTATGAAAGACGGCATCCATCCCAACTACAGGTTTGTAGTTTTCAAAGATATCTCTACTGACTACGCGTTCTTGACACGCTCTGCAGTCAATACCCCTGACACGATCGTCTGGGAAGATGGCAACACCTATCCTGTGGTGAAACTCGAGATTTCCAGCAACAGCCACCCGTTTTTCACGGGTAAGCAAAAGCTGATCGACACCGCTGGTCGCGTGGACAGGTTCTACAACCGCTACGGCGGCAAGAAGCCAGAATAATCTCCCTTTTGGGCAGATTCAAAATAAGAGCGGGCCGAGGTCTGCTCTTTTTTTTTGACTAGTTTGGCGCACCAAATCAGGACGTAAAATGCAATTCATCCTCTTTGAAGACCAGAGCTACTTTGACCTGTGGCCGCTCACGTTTACGCGGCCCACGAGCGACTTGCGCGTGGGCATCGACCGCCTCAGCGACAAATGGAGCCGATTTTTAGGACAAAAGCCGGGTTGCTGGGCTTATGATTATTTGGCGAATGCATTTTCCAGCTATGATCCGACGCTGGAAACCATCGCATTCAATGGCAAATTCATCCCTGATGCTGCCTATGCCAAGGCGCTGATCGAGGCCTGCGCCCCTGGCACGTTCCTCGAAAACAACCAAAAAGAAATCCTCGCATTTCGCTGCATACCCAGCCAAATCGGCAGCTTTGACGGCATTTTTACCCAGCAGCGCTTGCTTGACGCTGGATTGAGGTCCGAGACTGCACCCGCCCATGACCGCCCCGCGATTCGTTTTCCTTGGGACATCTTCAAGCTCAATGGGCAATGCATCCGTGAAGATTTTGAGCATGTGATCGCCGGCCGCAAGTCTGAGCCGATCACTGATCGGCACAGTATCATTTATGGCGCCGACAACATCTTTGTGGAGCCGGGTGTGAAGCTGCGCGCAGCTGTCATCAATGCCGAGGACGGTCCCGTGTACCTGGGCGAGGGCGTCGATGTGCAAGAAGGCGCACTCGTGCACGGTACGCACGCGTTTTGCGCACATAGCACGCTCAACATGGGCGTGAAGTTGCGCGGCGACACGACGGTAGGCCCGTGGAGCAAGGTCGGCGGCGAGATCGCCAACAGCGTGATCCAAGGCTATAGCAACAAGGGCCACGACGGCTACCTCGGCAACTCGGTACTCGGCTATTGGTGCAACTTGGGTGCCGACACCAATACCAGCAATCTCAAAAACAACTACACCGAGGTGCGCGTCTGGAACTACCGCCAAGAGCGATTTGCCCGCACGGGCACCATCTTTTGCGGCCTCATCATGGGCGACCACAGCAAGTGCGGCATCAACACGATGTTCAACACGGGCACCGTCGTCGGCGTGAGCGCCAATATCTTTGGGGCAGGCTATCCCCGCAACTTCATCCCCTCTTTCAGCTGGGGTGGTTCGGCCGGGTTGAGCACATTTGCCCTGAACAAAGCCTACGAAGTCGCCGAGGCCGTGCTGTCGCGCCGCAAACTCACGCTGAGCGATGCCGAGCGGGCGATCATGAAGGCAGTCTTTGAACGCACGGAGAAATACAGGAATTGGGAGAAACAAACGGGTGAATCCAAAGGAGAATAGACATGTCGACGAGAAGAAAAATTGCAGCAGGAAACTGGAAGATGAACCTCGGCCCACAAGCGGCGCAAGCATTGGCGGCGAAGCTAGCGGCGGAATTTGAAGGCAATGGCGTGGAGATGATCTTGGCCGTGCCCTTTGTGGATTTGGCCGTGGTGGGCAATGCAATCAAAGGCAATGCCGCGATCGCTTTGGCTGCGCAAAACCTGCACGCGGCTGAGAGCGGCGCTTACACCGGCGAGATTTCGGCGGCGATGCTGGTCGAATGCGGTTGCAGCCACGTTTTGGTGGGGCACAGTGAGCGCCGGCAATACTTTGGCGAAGACAATGCACTTTTGCTGCTGAAGCTGCGGCAGGCGCTCAAGCATGGCTTGGCGCCGATCTACTGCTTTGGCGAGACGCTCGCCGAGCGCGAGGAGGGCCGCACATTCGAGGTCGTGAAAGCACAATTGGAGGAGGCTGCCTTTCTCTTGGAGGAAGCTGAATTTGCGCGATTGCTCTTGGCGTATGAGCCCGTCTGGGCGATCGGCACGGGCAAAACCGCCTCGCCCGAGCAGGCGCAGGAGGTGCATGCCTACGTGCGGGCGCAGATTGCCGCGCGCTTCGGCGCGGGCAGCGCAGCTGCCATGCCGATTTTGTATGGCGGCTCCGTCGGTGCCGCCAATGCCGCGACACTATTCGCCTGCGCCGATATCGACGGTGGCTTGGTGGGCGGCGCTAGCCTGAAATCGGAAGATTTTTTGGCGATTGCAGCGGGATTTGGAAGCTGAATTGAGCTTGGATCAAGAAAGCTTAGCCGCAAGGCTATTGGCTTTCTCAATCACAACTCCTGCATTCCTCAACCCAACTCAAAAATTGTAAAACACCTGCCCTTTGGTATTTTTCAGGGTGATTTTGAGCTTGTCGCGGTAGGCATTCATAATCTCTTGCAGCACGGCGGCATCACCGGAATAGCTGTAGACAAAAGGAAATTCGTAACGATCGCCCTGAATGACCTTTTGCTCAGTGGTACCGACGCTGTGCAGGTAAAATTCATCGTAATTCCCAATTGGAAGCATGGTTTTGCCTGCTCCTGCGTCTTCGAGCGCCTTCATGAAGTGCAGCGCATCCTGCTTTTTCTTGGGTTCGAGATACTCGCATTTGCCCCAAATGACATTGGCGGGGATGATGTTGAGGTGCCCGTTGTAAATGCGAAACAAAATCGGGTCCTCATGGCCGATCCGAAAATCGTAGCTGCTGTCGGCGACGGTGAGTTTGGACCTGAAAACCTGACGATTGATCGTCACACGAATTTTGTAGTTGCCCCGTTTTAGGTTGGAGATATTGATGCGGCCTTGCGCAGGGCCCATGCCTTGCCCGCAAGGGTTCGTGCGACGAACGCCTTTGAGGTGGATTGCCAAAGTGGAACCTTTCAGGTGGGCATCATGCTCAAGCACGTAGTTCCCGCATTCGTAGACATCGTTAGTCTGCACTTCCAAAAAGTACATGCGCTCACCTTGCGGTGAAATCGGAGCTGACAACTTGAGCGTCACCCCAGATTCCACAAATCCCAAACCACCATCTGCCTGTCCCCAGGCATTGCTTCCGACGATCGCCAAAAGCAACATGACCAACCAATATCTCTTCATCGTCTCACGCTACACACTGGGCCTAAATATAATGTTCATTCTCAACAAAAACTTGTCTTTGCCATTTTTCTCAACAATAGAAGCCACATTTTCCAGTCTCAAGCCATCGACTCCTGAAATTTGCCTAGCTTTGCGGCCACGCTCCACCGCACGGGGCAAATGCCTGCAGTTTTGTGTCAGGCAATTTAGAAACGTAAAAAATGGCTGGACCAGGATTGTTCAATCGCCGTGATCGCTCTGAGAAAAAAGAGCGGCCACGCATCACCAAAGAGGGCATGAAAACGGCCCGCAAAATGCTCAGCTATTTGCGGCCCTATCGAGCCACATACGCAATCGGCATGGTATTCTTGATACTGTCGACCGCGACCTCGCTCGGTTTTGTAGCCGTCTTGGGGCCCTTGCTCAACGCTGCGACCGGCAAACCCGAGGAAATGCTAGCCGACATCGACCAAATCGGGCTGCTGCTCGTGGGCATCATCCTCGGTCAAATGTTTTTTTCCTTCATGCGGGTCTACACCTTTTCCCGCGTGACGCAGGGCACCATGGCCGATGTGCGCTCTGATCTTTTTGGGAAAATGATGTCTCTCCCGATTGTCTTTTTTGAACGCCGTCGCGTAGGCGAGCTCACGAGCCGACTCACAACCGACGTGCAACAAATGGAAACGGTGCTCTCAATCAGCATTGCAGAGTTTTTCAGGCAAATCGCAACGCTCATCGGTGGGATTGCCTTCATTCTTTGGAAAACACCCACATTGGCTTTGTTCATGCTGATGATTTTCCCGCCGATCGTGATCGTTGCCGTCGTTTTTGGCAGATTTATCAGCAAAAACTCCAAGCGCACGCAAGATATGCTTGCCGATACGAATGTCGTGCTCGACGAGAGCCTACACAACATCAGCATTGTGAAGGCCTATACGAATGAGTGGCGGGAGACCTTTCGCTACCGCGAAAAGTTGCTGCAATTGGTGCGCACAGCCGTCAAAACCGATACTTATCGCGGTGCATTGATCTCGTTTGTGATTTTTGGCCTGTTTGGCAGCTTTGTGCTCATCATGTGGAAAGGCGGCCATATGGTGATGGACGGCGATATGAAGGTCGGCGACCTATTTTCCTTCATCATGTTCATGGCCTTCATCGGCGGCTCGCTTGGCGGTCTGCCCGATGTGTACAGCGCGATCGCAAAAGCCGTAGGAGCATCAGAGCGGATGAATGAAATCTTGCAAGAGCAGCCCGAGGCCGAATTGCCAAAAGGCCCTGTGGGTCTGGGCAAAAAGATCAATGGTGAAATCGTCTTTGACGATGTGCATTTCACATACGAGACGCGTCCTGATGTCGAGGTGCTCAAGGGCATACAACTGAAACTCGCCGCAGGGGAAAAAATCGCGCTTGCTGGCAGCAGTGGCGCTGGCAAGTCCACCATTGCCCAGTTGCTCATGCGTTTTTATGATGTGAGCGAAGGCAGCATCTCGGTGGATGGCATTTCTGTGAAGGATTACGATTTGCACCACCTGCGTCGTCACATCGGCATCGTGCCGCAAGAGGTCATCCTCTTTGGTGGTTCGATCCGTGAAAATATCGGCTATGGCAAGGAAAATGCCACCGACGATGAGATCCGCGCAGCAGCCCAGCAAGCCAATGCGCTGGAATTCATCGATGAATTTCCAGAGGGATTGGACACCCTCGTCGGCGATCGCGGCGTGAAATTGTCTGGCGGACAGCGGCAACGCATCGCCATCGCGCGGGCGATCTTGAAAAATCCGGCGATTTTGATCTTGGATGAAGCGACGAGCAGCTTGGATGCTGGCTCGGAACACCTCGTGCAGCAGGCGCTCGACCATCTCATGGTCGGCCGCACCACGCTCATCATCGCCCACCGCCTTGGCACGATACGCAATGTGGACCGCATCTACGTGCTCGACCACGGGCAGATCGTGGAGTCGGGCAAGCACGATGAACTCATCGCCAATCCAGAAGGGTATTACAGCAAATTGGTGGCTTTGCAGATGAGTTCTGGGCAGACCGTCTAATCGAGTTCAGCCCTTTTTCCAAACACATTCAGCAAAACGCCGGTCATCACCAAAACGATGCCGAGCGCAGCCATGATGGAATAGGTTTCCCCAAATAGGAAATACCCGAAAATCATGCCAAATACGATGCCGAGATAGCTCATGCTGCTCACGACATTGGCCTTCTCTAAGTGCAAGGCCATGGTCATGTAGATCTGCCCCATTTGCGCAAAGACGCCCATGACCACAATCCACAGCCAATCAATCCCTTGCGGCATTTCCCAGCCAAACCCCTCCAATGAGTTAGGCAACAACTGATTGCCGAGGATAAGCAACGATGCAATCGGTATGGTCACCAAAGGAAAATAGAATGTGACAACCAGTGGATGATCACTGTCCTTGAGGAAACGCACCGTCGTATAGGCCATCGCCGAGAAAATGCAGGAGACGATTCCCATCATCAAAAACAGCATTTTCACATTGGGGTCAAAGCCCTTGATCATCGCCACACCCGCAAAAGCAATCGCGAAATAGAGCCATTGGAGCGGGCGCATCCGCTCCTTGAGAATGAAAATTCCCAAAATCGCCACAAAAAACGGCGACATGTACTGGATGATGAGGGCCGTCGCCAGTGGCATGTTTTGGATCGAGGCGATGAATAGGCTCAAGGCGATGAAGCCCAGCAGCCCTCTCAACAGCAGCAAGGTCTGACGATTGCCCCAAGGCGAAATGCGCTTGACCTTGAGCGTGGTGAATGCGATCGAGGCCGCGATAAGTGCACGAAACAAGACGAGCTCCAGCGTGGGCAAATGCTCGATGTACTTGATCGCGACATTCATGATCGCAAAAAAGAAAATCGACAATCCCATATAGGCCACACCCTTGTTCACGGCTGCGATTTAGGGAAATTTGCAGAGATCAACCGTTTTTTTTGATCAGTAGAGCACCCTTACATCGTCGATGGGCTTGCGTTGCAAGTCGGGCACGGTGGCATCATCAGCGGCGTAGCCGACGGGGATGAGCAAATAAGGGCGCTCACTGTCTGGCCGGCCGAGGATTTTCGTGAGAAAATCCATGGGGCTTGGCGTATGCGTGAGGGCAACCAACCCTGCATTGTGGATCGCCGCTAACAAAAAGCCGCAGGCGATGCCGACGGATTCTTGCACGTAGTAATTCTTGTGCTTCGCGCCATCGACGTAGTCAAAGTTGCGCTTGAATACGATGACCAGCCATGGCGCCGTCTCCAAAAATGGCTTGTGCCAATCTGTACCCAGAGGTGCGAGGTCGCGCAGCCACTCGGGCGTCATGCGGCCATTGTAGCTCTCAAATTCCTCCTGTTCGGCAGCCTCGCGTATCTGCCGCTTGATGTCGGGATCGCCGACGAGGCAAAATGTCCATGGCTGCTTGTGCGCGCCCGAAGGCGCGGTCGAGGCCGTGCGGATCAATTCGTCCATGACCGCCTGCGGCACCAGGTGGTCGTTAAAAAAACGTAAGCTGCGTCTTGCGTTCATCAGCTCATAAAAAGCCTTTGCCCGCGCAAAAGCCTCAGCATCGGTCGATTCTGGCTGATTGTAAGGGATATGTGGAAATTCTAGATCGTTCATGACATCGCGGATTGCATTTCCAATGGATGAAGGGTCCGCAATATACTTGAAAAAAAATCGTTGTGGCTTGGGTTACCTATGCGCTGCGCTTGGAATCAATCCTCAAAATATCCAAGGTTATGAAACTCAAATCTATTTTTCAGCCACTCCTCATCGCCTTCATCGCCATGATGCTCACCGCTTGCACCGACGACAACACGCCGATTGCCGCGCCCACCGACGCCCTCCACCCCACGATCACCACTGCCCGCCTGCTAGTCGAGGACAGCATCAAAGTAGATCCCACCAATTCGAGCGTGAGCAAGTTCCCCAAGCATAAAAAGGCGGAATTTGACCCGTTGGTCGTGAACATTTTTGCCAACTTGGCAAGTGAGACGGATGGAGAATTGTATTATTCCAAATCCGCGAAGGAAGTGACCAAGGTGATCGATCGGTTGCTTCACAAACATGCCGAGGAAAATGCCGACATCGTGTTTTTGATTGACAATACAGGCAGCATGTGGGACGACATTCTTCAAATTCAACTCGCTGTAGGCGATATCCTGGACATCCTCCAAGCCTTGCCGCGTGTGCGTGTCGGCGTAGCTGGTTACGGCGACAAAAATGCGGATGGCGACAATTGGTTCCGTGCCCAACCGCTTTCAGCTAACTTTGACCACGCACGCAAATTCATTGCCGAGATGCCGATCAATGGCGGCGGCGATTACCCGGAATCGGTCTATGATGGCATGATGCGGGTGCTCGACGACTTTCATTGGGACAGTGGCAAGCGCATGGTACTTTTGATTGGTGATGCACCGCCCCTGGAAGACGAACTCTCCCAATTTCATCTGTCAGACGTGCTCCAAAAAGCCAAAGAGGCCCAAGTGGAAGCCAATGTTTACCCAGTCGTCATCGGCCAAGAAATGGCAATCGATTGGCCGGACTCACTCGCTATGTAGTCGATGCAAACATTCTCTCCAAGGCAATCAAATACGCCAATATCACTCGTAAAATCCTTCCTCTCCAAGATCTATCACATAAAATACGCTGATGAAAAACTACACACCAAAACCCGAAATCGTTGGTAAGCCTACCCTCCCGCGCTTTCTGCACCACGTAAGGCTGACAAACAGCATTGCCTTGCTCGCCCTCCTAGCGATCCTTACAACATCATGCCAATCAAACACAGGACTCGGCGGTGCCGACAACGGCTCCAAAGGCCCCAATATCCAAGCGATGATGGCCCCATTTGCCCCCAAGACGCAAACCTTTCAGGTCTCCGGACAGAAACCGTCGGTCATCACGGGCAAGGCCGGAACCAAAATCCATGTCGAGCCCCAAAATCTGACTCTGCCAGATGGTAGCCCTATTCAGGGGAAAATCGAGGTGAGCCTCATCGAATGCACCCAAAAATCGGAATTGCTAGGAGCAGGATTGCAAACTGTTTCTGACGGGAAGCTGCTGGAGTCAGGCGGATCCTACTACATTGATATGCAAGCAGATGGGCAAAAACTGGCGATCAAGGAAGGCAAGACTGTCGAGGTCGATTTCCCCAAGGTCAGTGGCAAAAAGATGGAGCTCTTTTATGGTGCCCAAGATGAGCGTGGGCAGATGAATTGGGATGCCGCGGATGTAGACTTTAAGCCCGCTCCCCAAAAACAAGCCGCTGGTGGAATTGCCACTAAGACTACAACCACACGCATTCAGACGGATACGATGTATGTATATGGCACCGAAGGCGGCGATACGATGCGCAGCTCCAATATGGAGGATGTCGTTGCCTTCATGAATGGATATGAGCCCAACCTGTCCAAAACTGACCTCAAAAATTCGATGAAAGGCAAATCTAAAACACGCGATAAAAACCAAGACCGCAACGAGGCGGCCATAAAAGCACGCCGCGTCCAAGCCGAGCGCAATGCGTCCAATGACCAGACGCTCGCCGAGCAGCAAGCTGCGCAAAACGAGCAAAGCCGCATTGATAGAGCCAATGCAAATGCCTATGCAAGCGCCAATGCAAGCGCCAATGCAAGCACAATAGGAAGAGAATCCAGGGCCACCTATGTCGGCGTGAACTTGGACCGTTTTGGCTGGTACAATTGTGATCGTTTCATGGGTCAGGAGAATACCACGCTCTTCACAGCAGTGTTGCCTGCGCCCAAGGCCGCCGGCATCGTCTATTTTGTCTTGAAAAACACCAATTCAATCATCCAAATGCCCTATGTTGCTGGATATACGACGCCAGTATCGGCCATGCTTCCGCTGGGTCAGAAAATCGAAATCTTTGTGGTCGAAGGTGAAGACAAAGATGGAAAAATGGATTTTGCCAAGGCCACCGCTACGGTGAAGGCCGAAGGCAACGTGAAAATGGAGTGCAAAAGCACCCCGACTGCGAGCATCAAAACTGCTTTTGATAGCATTTGATTTTCCCTATCCCGCACAAGCAAAGCGCCCCGCAACCATGCAATGGTAGCGGGGCGATTTGTTTTGGGATGCATGTAGCCATGCGCGGAGTCTGTTGTAAAAACAACGCGTTTACTTTTTCTGCAAAAAAGCCATCGTCTTCTCAAAAAAGGCCTCGGGCTGCTCGGCGTGAAGCCAATGCCCGGCACCGGGTATCGTATCGAAGGTCGCATTGGGGAAGATCTTGCGGATCGCAGGAAAATCCTCGTCCAAGACATAATCTGACTTGCCGCCCCTGATGAAAAGCGTGGGTACATCGACCGATTGCGGCGATGCAATCTCTGCCAAGATATTGCTGTAGTCGCGGTGCAGCACCGCGAGATTGAATTTCCATTCAAAGCCCTTGTCGGCGCGGCGATCGAGGTTTTTGAGCAAAAACTGGCGCACGCCAAAATCTGGGATGCGCTCGGCCAACCATGCATCGGCGAGCTTGCGCTCGCTGATTTCTTGAAAAGGAAAGGCCACCAAGGCATCGATGATCTCGGTATGCCGGAAACCATTTGCGGCAATGCCCATGTCGGCGACGATGAGCTTCTCGACCATGTACTCATGCTCGATCGCAAATTGCATCACCGTTTTGCCGCCCATCGAATGCCCGATCAAGTTGGCGGTATACATGCCCTGCTGCTCCATGAATTCCCGCAAATCCTCCGCCAATTGGTCGTAAGTGAAGGGCGAGTTGGTATGCGGGGACTTGCCGTGGTTGCGCTGATCGACAATGAACACGCTGTATTCTTCGGCATAAAGCTTGGCCAGCCCTTGCCAATTGTCGAGCGAACCAAACAAGCCATGCAAAATGATCAAGGCCGGTCCCGATCCAAAAGATTTGAAGTTGAGCTCCATGACGCGAAGGTAGGAAAAGCAGGTGACAAGCAACTCCAAAAATCAAGGCGAGACGCGTGATCGACTTAGTGAATGCAGCTCGAGAAATCACTGCAAAACGGTGCAATCCAAAAGCATCCACAAAACATAAGCTTATGGTTATCAGAGATATACAATTTTTTGAGGATGCGACAACTTAGTGAGTGACTTAGTGAATGACTTAGTGAATCGCGAAAAAGAATACACCTCAAAAAAAGCAGAAAATCGAGCTTGATGAAAGAAGTCCAAGGCAGAGTTAATCACTGCACGACTTAGTGAATAACTTAGTGAATGACTTAGTGAATCGCAGCCACTCAGAGAGCAATACTCAATCGCAACACTTTGCATTTCAGTAAATTACGACAAAATTATTCGAAAACAACTTAGTGAATGGCTATCTTGAACTCACTGCATTGACCGAGTGCTCAGTTAGCGAGCCCCCAACTGGAATTCTTCCTTGAAGTCATCACTCAATCGATACCGTTGGTTGCGACTGTTGGGTTTATCAGGAAGGGTCATCTCCACCCAACCGACTTCCATCAATGGGAGCAAGTAAGCCTCGTAATTGCGGGTTTCGTTGTTGAGTTGCAGGGCTACAAACAGCTCTGCACGCCCCTTTTCTCCCACCTCCATTTCCTGCAACAACCTGCCTAGCCGCTCACCCCAAAAGTGTGGGGTGGCCTCGGTATTGCCGAGGTGCTCATACAGCGATCCTGACTTCAATGCCTCTGCAAAGGCTTGCAAGTCACTTCGCTTGCCTATCCACGATGTGTACTCAAGCAACTGCTGAAACGAAATCCGGTCCCGGATTTTGGAAAAAATGAGATTGGGGTGGCAGGGTAAGGTCACCCAAAACAGCGTGCAATCTTCGTCGGTATAAAAGACCGGCAATGGACTGCCGTTTGCCAGCATGCTATTTCGGACCAATGGAATCCCCGTTCCAAATCCCTCGGTGAGCCTAAGCTGACGCAGCATATCTCCGATTCGGCGATTGCGATAATCTCGGGCGATCACTCTCGTCTTGCTAAGTTCGGCATTATTGAGCGGGGGCAATGGCCCAGGATAGCTCAACACCTCTATCCTGTCTGGAAACACCTGCACTTCGATCGCTTTTTCATCTTGGTAGCTTTTGTGATACACCGCATTGACCAAGACTTCCTCGACTGCTTCATAAGGCCAATTGTCAAACACGGTAGCCTTTGCCAGCCCCGCTACCTTCACTGTACTAGAGCGCAGCACATGCGTCTTCAGATAGCTGAGGCATTCTTCGATCTGATGATGCAAGGGGCCTTTGAAAAACTTAGAAACAAAGCTCCTCCCAGACTCATCCTGATGCACGGCAAGTTGTATCCAAGCTCGTTGAAAAAATTGCTCCGGATGCCTGGAAAAGAACAATAGCCCAGCATTGATAGGGCGCAGGTACTCCACTGGCCCTCTGGCTATGGACATTTGGCGACAGAGGTCTTCGTGCGACATGGTGCTCGACTCCTCAAAAAGATCGCTCTGTATCCGCGCCAAAAATTCGCGCATCAATCCAAAATCGAGGTCGCTGAGCTTTGCGGATTGATGGATGCGATCATCGAATGGGATGCGTGCCGCGAGTTCCATCAAGCGCGTGAGGACGCCTTGCTGTGCCACGACAGTGCTGGAGCCGCTCCGCACATAGTACTGTCGCCTAGCATCCTTGCCCATGGTCGATGGACAGGAAAATGGACGCATGTCGCCTGCTGGCACCCAAATCACGAAGACATGCTTACCATCGATCGTATAAGGCTGCGAAATCGGCAAATAACTGGGTTGAATCATGCGGCTGATTTCCAAAAGCTTGCCCTGCATTGCATCGATCGATTCGATGGGCAGGCCAGACAGCGGTTGTACAGGTACACCTTCGTGGGCATCGACACCAACGATGATGTAACCACCTCCCCAATTGTTGATATCGTTGGCAAAAGCGCATATCGTGTGGAGAATCGGCTCAGGGTTCCAGCCCCGTTTGAATTCCAAACGATCCCATTCGACAACTTTGCCACTCAGTAGTTCAGGAATATTAATCGGCAATGCCATCATTAGTATTTTTGTTCCAGAGACCTATATGAGTCCGCTGTCGATTCCTATCGGTCAGAAGACAAAACCGAAACGACATGCCACTTTCAAGATCGATTTTGCAAACCTATGAAAAAAGCATTGCGATTCCGACGTGCTCAGTTAATTTCCCCCCAAACATCAGCCCTATCCTAGCGCTTCATCACCCGCACCACCTCGCGACTGCGGCCAGTCAGCTCCAGCAAATACATCCCGCTTGCAAGGCCCGCCAAGTCAAAAGTCTGATCGGTCGCACTGATGCAACCGGTCGCCAGCGGTTGCCCGAGGGCATTCAGCATGCGATAGTGCGCCCCGACCCAATCGGCCTCCACCCGCAATACAAATTCACCCGTCGTCGGATTGGGATAGACGATCACCTGACTCATTTCCGGATCGCGTACTGCTAGCGGATTGCAAAGCGTCATGGTATTGATCAATATCTTTGAAGTATAAGGCGCCAAGTAGACCGCACCACAAAGCAAATTGCTATCCAAATCCAAATACAATGAATCCGCAAGCAACCTGTAAAGACCAGTATCTGAGGCATTGATGAATATCCTGGAATAGTTTTGATTCGTTGCCCAGCTCACAAAACTGCTTTGCGTATGCAGGTCATTTCCAGTTCCTTGCCAATTGGGGAAATTGTAGGGCGTCGGTGTCATGCCTTGCATGCGCAAGACGTATCGATTGGAATTGTAAGGCTGGAAATAATAATTGGAGTCAATGACGCCCGTATTGAAGTTACCCGAATAATCAACTTGGCGCAGGCAATAAGCTTGGTCATTGAGCGCAAAAAAGGTATTGCGCTTGATCTCA